>JAPPDF010000073.1 GCA_028875575.1 Acidobacteriota bacterium | reverse complement strand
CACCATTACCGAAATACTGGAATAGGAGCGCCCAACCTCCTTGAGCCCATTGCCTGGAGCGAAAGGCCAAGTCGATGCGAGACATTGTTACTCTGCAGTGCACCAGTTGCAAACAAAGAAATTATTCGACCACCAAGAACAAAAAAAAGACTCCCGCACGCCTGGAGATCAAGAAATTTTGTCGTGCCTGCCGAGCCCACAAGGTCCATCGAGAGACTCGATAGGAACAACATCGGTCGGTGCTGTCGGTGTTAGAGATCACAGTGACAAGGAACTTCTTGCTGTTTGGTCCTCGCTGCAGGCCAGTAGCTCGAACTGGTAGAGCGCCGGTCTCCAAAACCGGATGTTGGGGGTTCGAATCCCTCCTGGCCTGCCATCTTTACACAATGAATTTAGCGGTCGTGCCCGTCACGGAGGTGGCTCCTTGTTGGAATCGTTGAAGGTTTCCAGGATCAATCAGTTCTTTGGCGACGTCAAAATGGAGATGCGCAAGGTTTCCTGGCCGGGGCGAAAAGAAGTTTACGGGACCACCATTGTTGTCCTTTGCGCGGTTTTTTTCTTTGGAATTTATCTGGGCCTGGTCGATACCATCCTGCAGTATGGGGTTCAGGGCTTGTATGGCTGGTTGGCCGGCCGGTAGTGGTTGTTGCGTTTGAGTCTTTCGGAAAGGGCCAGCTCTTCAGGAGGCATCTGGAATGGCCAAGCAGTGGTACATCATTCACACTTATTCCGGATTTGAGCGCAAGGTGGCCGAAAGTCTGAAGAGCCGGGTTGAAGCCTTCGGCATGCAGGAAGAGTTCGGCGAGCCTCTGGTTCCGGAGGAGGACGTCGTCGAAATGAAGGGCGGCAAGCGTGTCACCAGCAAAAAGATAACCTTTCCAGGTTACGTGCTGGTTGAAATGGAAATGACCGATCAGGCCTGGCATGTCGTCAAGAATACTCCCAGGGTCACCGGTTTTGTCGGTTCGGGACAGATTCCTTCGCCGCTGAGCCAGCAGGAAGTCGACCAGATCATCTACCACGCCGAAGCAACGGCGGAGAAACCCAAAGTCGAGTTGACCTTTGAGCACGGCGAGACAGTCAAGATCATCGATGGGCCCTTCAGCAACTTCACCGGAACGGTGGAGGAGTTGAACGAGGACAGGAACACGCTCAAGGTCAATGTCACCATCTTCGGACGCCAGACACCGGTGGAACTGGATTACCTGCAGGTCGAGAAGTCTTAGCAGGCATTTCTCACCCAGGGGCTGTTCCCGGTTGCGGGAACACAGTCCGATCGGGGACGGCGTCGGCCGCCGTCGGAGGACTTGATGGCAAAAAAGGTAATCGGAAACATCAAGCTGCAGATTCCTGCCGCCAAGGCGACTCCGGCTCCGCCGGTGGGTCCGGCATTGGGCCAGCACGGAGTCAACATCATGGACTTCTGCAAGGCCTTCAATGCCAAAACCTCCAACAAGGATCAGGAGGGACTCATCATTCCCGTGGTGATCACGGTGTTTGCGGATCGCTCCTTTTCGTTTATTACCAAGACTCCGCCGGCAGCCGTGCTTCTGAAACGCCTGGCCGGAATTGCCAAGGGGTCCGGCGCTCCCAACCGGAACAAGGTGGGCAGGGTCACCGCGGAGCAAGTGGAAGAAATAGCCAAGCAAAAGATGCCGGATCTCAATGCCCATGACCTGGCTGGGGCGGTCGCCATCGTGAAGGGAACGGCCCGCAGCATGGGGATCGAGGTGGATAACTGAGGAGTCCCAATGGTGAAGACGAGCAAGCGCATGGCCCGGGCCAGGGAGGAGATTCAAGGGCAGGCCTATCCTCTGCAGGCGGCTCTTCCGCTGGTGCAGAAGCTGTCCTCCGCCAAGTTTGACGAGACGGTTGAAATCTCCATGCGCCTGGGAGTCGACCCCAGGCACGCCGATCAGATGGTGCGTGGAACGGTGGTCTTGCCCCACGGTTTGGGGAAGACCAAGAAGGTCTGTGTGATCGCCAGCGGGGAGAAGCAGAAGGAAGCCGAACAAGCCGGTGCCGAGCACGTTGGGGGCGAAGAATTGGTGGGCAGGATTCAGAGTGGCTGGCTGGACTTCGAGGCGCTGGTGGCTACCCCCGACATGATGAAATTTCTGGGAAGGCTTGGCAGGATTTTGGGACCCAAGGGTTTGATGCCAAATCCCAAGACGGGAACCGTTACCTTTGACGTGGGCAGCGCCGTGAAGGAAATAAAAGCTGGAAAAGTCGAGTTTCGGGTCGACAAGACGGCCATAATCCACACGCCCCTGGGTAAGGTGTCCTTTGACGGCGATCAGCTCCTGGAAAATGCCCGGACACTGATCGAATCCGTGATCAAGGCAAAGCCGTCCGCGGCCAAAGGCAGGTACCTGCGTAGCGTTTTCGTGTGCTCAAGCATGGGTCCGGGGATTTCCGTGGAACTGACCTCGCTGGACAAGTAACCCTTTCGGAGGATTCAACCGTGCGTCGTGACGACAAGGAAAAGGAAATCGGAGACCTGCGGAAGGAGTTCGGCGATGCCAGGAACCTGCTGCTGGCAGGCTTTCAGGGACTGACCGTGGGGCAGGACACGGAATTGCGCCGAGCCATTCGCGCTGCCGGTTCCCGGTACCGGGTAGTCAAGAACACGCTGGCCAAGCGAGCTGCCGAGGGGACGGCCCTGGAGCCCATCAAGGACCAGTTCACGGGCTCCAGCGCGGTTGCCTACAACGCGGAAGACCCCGTGGCCCTGGCCAAAGCGATCACGACCTACGCCAAGGCTCACCCCCGCCTGGTATTCAAGGCGGGCGTGGTGGAAGGCCGGGTCATCGATCTGGCTGATTTGAACCATATCGCCAGTTTGCCGAGCAAAGAGGAGCTGATCTCCAAGTTGATGTTTCTTCTCAACACGGGAGCCCAGAGATTGGCCAGCGTGGTTCAGGCGGTACCCAGAAACCTGGCCGTGGTGATGGAAGAGGCCGGCAAGGAAAAGAAATTTCCAGAGTAGAAATTCGTTACCGTGCAAGAGGAGGACTCGATGACGGAGAAGATTCAGAAGTTGCTCGACGAGATTCAACAGTTGACGTTGCTGGAAGCCTCCGAGCTGGTCAAGGGTTTGGAGGACCGGTTCGGGGTATCCGCCGCTGCCGCCGCTCCCGTGGCCGTGGCCGGCCCAGCCGGCCCGGCAGCCGAGGAGGTTGAGGAGCAGACGGAATTCAGCGTGATTCTCACTGGTTTCGGTGCCAGCAAGAAGATCAATACCATCAAAGTGGTTCGCGAAGTGACCAGTCTCGGCCTCAAGGAGGCCAAGGATCTGGTAGACAGTGCCCCCAAGCCCGTTAGGGAAGGTATTCCCAAAGACGAGGCAGAAGCCCTCAAGAAGAAGTTTGAAGAGGCGGGAGCTACCGTCGAATTGAAATAGCTTGAGAACCACGATTCCCCTAATTCGAATTTCCAAACCCACCAATCGACCTACAGGTGTGTCCGGGATTCCGATGCCCGGGCACGCCAGACTCGAGGGCGAGCCGGTTTCTTTTGCGTTTTCGGGCAGCAGCCAGAGCGATGGCCTGCATTTCTGACCGGGTCGCCGGTTAAAGAACTCAGGCTGAGCGCTTTCTACGCAATCTGAAGGAGTCAAGCCAATGGGCACTGCTTCAAACGGACATTCCAGGGAGCGAGTGAACTTTTCCAAGATCCTCACTTCCATTCAGATTCCCAACCTCATAGAGGTTCAAAGGAAATCGTATGAGCGATTCCTTCAAATGAGCCTGCTGCCCGATGAGCGTGAGGATATCGGTCTGCAAGCCGTGTTCAATTCCGTGTTTCCCATCAGCGACTTTCGAGGTGTCTCCTCGCTGGAGTTTGTGGATTACTCGATCGGCAACTGGGAATGCAAGTGCGGTCAACTCAAGGGTTTGCAGCACTTGAGAGTCAAATGCGAATCCTGCGACGCGGATATTGTGACCAACCCGTTCTCCATCGACGACGTCGTCTGTCCCCAATGCGGAACCTACAACCGAAATGCGGCCAAGTTTTGCGACGACTGCGGCGATCCCGTCAGCCTCAATTTGAAGTACGACGTGGCCGAGTGCCAGGAACGGGGAATGACCTATGCCGCGCCGCTGAAGGTGACCATCCGGCTGACGATTTACGACAAGGACCCCGATTCGGGGGGCAAAGCCATCCGGGACATCAAGGAGCAGGAAGTCTACTTCGGTGAGATTCCATTGATGACCGACAATGGAACCTTCGTGATCAATGGCACCGAGCGTGTCATTGTCAGCCAGTTGCATCGATCTCCCGGCGTGTTTTTCGAGTCGGCCAGCGCCAAGACCTACTTCTTGGGAAAGATCATTCCCTATCGTGGGTCCTGGGTGGAATTCGAATACGATCAGAAGAACATCCTTTACGTTCGGATCGACCGAAAGCGGAAGTTCCTGGGTTCCATCTTTTTGCGGGCTCTCGGCCTGAAGAACGACGAGGAGTTGATCGGTACTTTCTACCAGACCGACACCATAGGCGTGGCCGAACGGCGCCTACTGTGGAAGGTCTCGAAGCGCCTGGTTGGCATGAAGGTTTCGTATGACGTGGTTCATCCCGAAACCGGGGAGGTGCTGAGCCATGCCGGAAAGAGAATCTCCCACACCCAATACAACCACATCACCAAAGCCGGGATCGGCCAGGTAGAGGTCAGTGCCCACGATCTGGAGGGATACTTTACCGCGGCTGACGTCGTGAATCCCGAGACCGGCGAAGTGCTCATTGAAGCCAATGAGGAGCTCAAGGTGGCCGATGTGGCGGAAATCATCGATGCCGGCATCCCCCGGTTTTCCGTTTTCGAGCCGGAGCGAGACGATGTGGGAGTGGTGCTCAGCCAGACGATCAAGAAGGACAGCATCAAGACCTCCAAGGAGGCCTTGATCGAGATCTACCGCAAGCTCCGTCCCGGGGATCCTCCCACGCTGGAAACGGCCACCCATCTGTTTCAGGGGATGTTCTTCGATCCCCGCAAGTATGACTTTTCCAGGGTGGGCCGCCTGAAGTTCAACATCAAGCTGGGTCTCGAGACTCCGCTGGAGAAACGCACACTGGATCCCAACGATTTCTACGCCGTCATCGCCTATCTCCTGAAGTTGCGGAAGAGCATCGGAAACGTCGACGATATCGATCACTTGGGCAATCGACGGGTTCGAGCGGTGGGTGAGTTGCTGGAGAACCAGTTTCGAATCGGCCTGGTGCGCATGGAGCGGGCGATCAAGGAAAAGATGTCCGTCTACCAGGAGATCTCCACCGCCATGCCCCACGACCTGATCAATGCCAAGCCGGTGATGGCCGCGGTGCGAGAGTTTTTCGGTTCCAGCCAGTTGTCTCAGTTCATGGATCAAACCAATCCCTTGTCGGAGATCACTCACAAACGGCGCCTGTCCGCATTGGGGCCGGGCGGCTTGAGTCGTGAGCGAGCCGGATTCGAGGTCCGGGACGTTCACACCACCCACTATGGGCGTATCTGTCCCATCGAAACTCCCGAGGGGCCCAACATCGGTTTGATTTCTTCCCTGAGTTGCTATGCCCAGATCAACGAATTCGGTTTCATCGAAAGCCCCTATCGAAAGGTGCAGAACGGGCGGGTGGTGGATTACGTCACCGTGACCAACGGCGGGGACTCCGATCTCACCCTCGGGCAACATATCGAACGATCGGTGGTAGAAGAGAAGAACGGCCGGCTCAAGAGCGAACACAAGCGATTGGCGGAATTCGAGCCCTATTCCTTCTGCCTGACCGCCTGGGAGGAAGACCGCTTTGTCATTGCCCAGGCCAACGTGGAACTGGACTCTCAGGGACAGATCGCAACCCCCCTGGTGAATGCCCGGCAAGCCGGAAACTTCGTGCTCAAGAACCGGGAAGAGATCGACTACATCGACGTTTCTCCCAAGCAGTTGGTCAGTGTGGCTGCTTCTCTGATCCCTTTCCTAGAGAACGACGATGCCAACCGTGCGCTGATGGGTTCCAACATGCAGCGGCAGGCGGTGCCTCTCCTGCGGGCCGAAGCGCCGTACGTGGGCACCGGAATGGAACGGGTCACGGCTCACGACTCCGGGGCCGTCGTGCTGTGCCGCCGGTCGGGTGTGGTGGATAGCGTCGACTCCGAGCGGATTATCGTAAGGGTTGAAACAGGAAAGAACGGCCAACTGTCTCGAGAGGTTGGAGCTGACATTTATCAGCTCAAGAAGTTTCGACGCTCCAACCAGAACACCTGCATCAACCAGAAGCCGATCATAGCCAAGGGTGACCGGGTGCAGGCCGGACAGGTCCTGGCTGACGGGCCCTGCACCGACCTGGGAGAGCTGGCCCTGGGCCGAAATGTCCTGGTCGGATTCATGCCCTGGCGAGGCTACAATTTCGAGGATGCAATCCTGGTCAGCGAACGACTCATCAGGGACGACTACTACACTTCCATCCACATCGAAGAGTTTGAAATCGAGGCCCGCGATACCAAGCTGGGACCCGAGGAGATCACTCGGGATATTCCCAACGTGAGTGAGAGTTTTCTGCGGGACCTGGACGATAGCGGGATTATTCGTATCGGGGCCAGCGTCAAGCCCGGGGACGTCATTGTGGGCAAGGTCACCCCCAAGGGCGAAACCCAGCTGACTCCCGAGGAAAAGCTGCTGAGAGCGATCTTCGGAGAGAAGGCGGGCGATGTGCGCGATGCTTCTCTCATCACGCCCCCTGGGATTGAAGGCGTGGTGGTGGACGTCAAGGTCTTTTCCAGAAAGGGCCAGGAGAAAGACGAGCGGGCCAAGGCGATTGAGGACCACGAAGTCGAGCGAATCGAGAGGAATCTCAACGATGAAATGCGGATTCTGACCGGCGAGCGCAACAAGCGCATTTGCGAATTGCTGGAGGGAGAGGTTCTCACCGCCGATCTGGTCCACGAGCGGAGCCGAAAACGAATTCTGGCCCGGCGTACACGGTTGAGCCGGGAGATTATTCAACGCCTGGGGGCCAGGGATCTGGGTCGGGTCAAGATCGGCCGCACGGATGCGAAACTGAAGTCCCAGATCCTGCAAATCGAAAAAATGACGCAACGGCAGATCGAAGTGCTTCAGACTCTTCATGAGGATAAATTGTCCAAGTTGAAGAAGGGCGACGAGTTGCCACCCGGAGTCATCAAGCTGGTCAAAGTCTATGTGGCCATGAAACGGAAGCTCTCGGTGGGCGACAAAATGGCTGGGCGTCACGGCAACAAGGGAGTCATTGCACGGATTCTGCCTGAAGAGGATATGCCCTACCTGCCGGACGGGACTCCCGTCGAAATCGTCTTGAACCCATTGGGCGTTCCCTCCCGCATGAACGTGGGACAAATCCTGGAAGCCCATCTGGGTTGGGCCGCCAGGGCTCTGGGGATGCATTTTTCCACGCCCGTGTTCGACGGTGCCACGGAGCGGGAAATCAAGTCCCAGTTGGACGGCGCCGGGCTTCCCCTTTCCGGAAAGACTTACCTGTGTGACGGTCTGACAGGAGAACGCTTCGAGCAGAAGGTCACCGTGGGCTATATCTACATGCTGAAGCTGTCTCACCTGGTAGACGACAAGATTCATGCCCGCTCCATCGGACCCTATTCACTCATCACCCAACAGCCTTTGGGCGGCAAGGCTCAGTTCGGAGGCCAGAGATTTGGGGAGATGGAGGTTTGGGCGCTGGAGGCCTACGGCGCCGCTCATATCCTGCAGGAGCTGCTGACCGCCAAAGCCGACGATGTCTATGGTCGAGCCAAGATCTACGAGGCCATTGTCAAGGGCGAGGCAGCCATCGAGCCCGGCTTGCCGGAATCCTTCAACGTCTTGATTCGTGAGCTGCAGAGTCTCTGCCTGGATGTGGAGTTGCTGAAGAAGTACGAGCAAAACTAGAGGCGATATTCAGTCTTGTTTCGTGGGCTTCCCGATGGGTGGCCCGGGGCTGGGACCGCAAGTTAGCACCATCTACGGGAGTCGGCTTCTCAAGGAGGCGATCGTGTTTGGACCAAACCCTCATGACAGGGGAAACTTCACCGCTGATTTTGACAGCATCCGGATCAGCCTGGCTTCGCCGGACACGATCCGTTCCTGGTCCAAGGGTGAAGTCACCAAACCTGAGACCATCAACTACCGGACCTTCAAGCCGGAGCGGGACGGTCTGTTCTGTGCCAAGATCTTTGGTCCCGTCACCGATTGGGAGTGCCTTTGCGGGAAGTACAAGAGGATGAAGCATCGGGGAGTCATCTGCGACAAGTGCGGGGTCGAGGTCACTCTGTCCAAGGTTCGGCGGGAGCGTCTCGGTCACATTGAATTGGCCAGCCCCTGCTCCCATGTCTGGTTCTTCAAGGGTTTGCCGAGTCGAATCGGACACCTGCTGGATCTGAGCCTGAGAGAGCTGGAGCGGATCCTCTATTTCGAGGCTTACGTGGTTCTGGATCCCGGCGACACTCCCCTGAACGAAATGGAAGTCCTCGGCGAAGAGAAGTATCGACAAATGATGGAGGAGTATCCGGGGAAGTTCGAGGCCTTGATGGGCGCCGAGGCGATCAAGCAGCTCCTGAAGCAGATCGACATCGAGGAACTGTCCATCGATCTCCGCTATCGAATGAAGACCGAGACGTCCCAGCAGAAGAAGCTCAAGTTCTCCAAACGCCTCAAGGTCGTGGATGCCTTCAGGAAATCTGGGAACAAGCCGGAGTGGATGATCCTGGACGTGATTCCGGTGATCCCTCCGGAGCTCCGCCCGCTGGTGCCCCTGGATGGAGGGCGTTTCGCCACTTCCGATCTGAATGATCTCTACCGCCGGGTGATCAATCGCAACAATCGGTTGAAAAAGCTAATCGAGTTGCACGCGCCCGACGTGATTGTTCGCAACGAGAAGCGAATGCTCCAGGAAGCCGTGGATGCGCTCTTTGACAACGGCCGGAGGGGGCGCGTGCTGCGCGGCGCCAACAATCGCCCCCTGAAGTCCCTCTCGGACACTCTGAAGGGCAAACAGGGACGCTTCCGCCAGAACCTGCTGGGAAAGCGTGTGGACTACTCCGGACGCTCGGTGATCGTGGTGGGGCCCGACCTGAAGTTGCACCAGTGCGGACTCCCGAAACGGATGGCGCTGGAGCTCTTCAAGCCCTTTATCTTCAACAGGCTGGAACAGGACGGGCACTGCACCACCATTAAGGCCGCCAAAGAGATGGTGGAGCAGCAGGACCCCATCGTGTGGGATATCCTGGAGGAAGTCATTCGGGAACATCCCGTTTTGCTCAATCGTGCGCCCACCCTGCACCGACTGGGGATACAGGCCTTTGAGCCCGTTCTGGTCGAGGGGAAGGCCATCCAGATCCATCCGTTGGTGTGTACGGCCTTCAACGCCGACTTCGACGGGGATCAGATGGCAGTTCACATCCCCCTGTCGCCGGAAGCCCAGATCGAAGCTTCGGTTCTGATGCTTTCAGCCAATAACATCTTGTCGCCCTCGAACGGTATCCCGATCACCGTTCCCTCCCAGGACGTGGTTCTGGGATGTTATTACCTGACCATGTCCAAACCGGGGACCCGGGGAGAGGGACGAGCATTCGGCAGCAGTGAGGAGGTATTGCTGGCCCTGGAGATGGGTGAAGTGGAGACCCTCACGCCCATTCGTTTTCGCTGCAGCGGGGAAGTGATTGACCTCAGCAATGCCTATGACGACCAGAGCGTCCTGCACACCGAGGTCATCACCCTGAAGCGAGATTTCATCAATACGACCGTGGGACGGGTCATCCTCAACGATCATCTTCCCCAGGCTCTGCCGTTCGTGAACGGGCTGCTCAAGAAAAAGGGCTTGTCCCAACTGGTGCAGTATTGCTATTTGAGACTGGGCCTGGAGAAGACCGTGCAGGTGCTGGACGAAATCAAGTCCCTTGGATTCTCCTACGCCACCAAGGCCGGAATTTCCATTGGGGTCGAGGACTTGCTCATTCCGGATGCAAAATCCAAGCTGGTGGACAATGCTGAAACAGAGGTTCTCAGCGTCGAGGAACAGTATCAGGAAGGGGCCATCACCAAAGGAGAGCGCTACAACAAGGTGATCGAAATCTGGTCGGACGTCACCGAGAAGGTTGCCGACGAGATGATTCACGGAATCGAACGCAAGAACCAGGAAGGAAAGGAGTTCAATCCCATTTACATCATGGCGGATTCCGGGGCTCGAGGCTCCAAACAGCAGATCCGTCAGTTGGCGGGGATGCGTGGCCTGATGGCCAAACCCTCGGGCGAGATCATCGAAACCCCGATCAAGGCCAATTTCCGGGAGGGATTGACCGTGTTGCAGTACTTCATCTCGACCCATGGGGCTCGGAAGGGGTTGGCCGACACTGCCCTGAAGACAGCTGACTCGGGGTACCTCACCCGGCGGTTGGTCGATGTGGCCCAGGACGTGATTATTTCGGAGGAAGACTGCGGAACGTTGGACGGTATTTGGGTTGGACCCATCGTGGAAAGCGGTGAAATCATTGAGCCGCTCCGGGATCGAATCGTGGGGCGAGTTTCGTTGGAGGATATCAAGGACTACGAGGGCAACACCATTGTCGGCGTCAACCAGGAGATTACCGAGAACCTGGCCAGCGAGATTCAAGGGGCAGGGGTGGAACGGGTCAAGATCCGGTCGGTGCTCACCTGCGAAACCTGTCGGGGCGTGTGCGTGAGGTGTTACGGCCGCAATCTGGGGACCGGGAACATGGTTGAGTTGGGTGAAGCCGTGGGAGTCATTGCGGCTCAATCCATCGGAGAGCCGGGTACTCAGTTGACCATGCGTACCTTCCACATCGGTGGCGCCGCCAGTCGGGTTTCGGAGCAGTCCACGCTGGAAGCCCGGAACGGCGGGTTGATTCGTTTCATCAATCTGTCCACGGTGCGCAACAAGCAAGGGGATCTGGTCGTCATGAATCGCAATGGCCTGATCGCCGTTGTGGATGAAAAGGGCCGCGAGAAAGAACGCTATTCGGTAGTGTACGGCGCCAAGATAAAGGTCGAAGAAGATCAGGCCGTGCGTGTCGGGGAAGAACTGGTGGAGTGGGACCCCTATACCTATGCCATTCTGACCGAATCGGGCGGTTTCATCCAGTTCAGGGATCTGTTGGAAGGTGTGACCATGGAGGAGGAAGTGGATGAGGTCACCAGCCTGTCCCATTGGATGGTGACCGAGTCTCAGGATGAGAAGCGACAGCCTCAGATTTTGATCAAGAATAGCGACGGCAAGGGTGGGGCCAAGGCGCGGACGGTGAAGAAATATCTCATGCCTTCCCGAGCCCATCTGATGGTGGTCGACGGCGAAGAGGTGCACCCCGGCGACATCCTGGCCAAGATTCCCAGGGAAACGACCAAGACGAAGGATATTACCGGGGGATTACCCCGTGTGGTGGAGTTGTTTGAGGCTCGCAAACCCAAGGAAACTGCTGTCATCACCGAGATCGATGGGGTGGTGAAGTATGGCGACATCTCAAAGGGGACTCGCAAGATTTCAGTAACCAGCGACAACGGGATGGAGCGGGAGTACTCCTTGCCTCGAGGCGTTCACATCAACGTGCAGGAGGGGGATTCGGTCCGAGCCGGGGAGCCTCTCATGGATGGCCCCCGAAACCCGCACGATATTCTGGCCGTGCTTGGAGAAAAGGAACTGCAGTCCTACCTGGTCAATGAGATCCAGGAGGTCTACCGGTTGCAGGGCGTCAATATCAACGACAAGCATATCGAAGTGATTGTTCGCCAGATGATGCGCTGGGTAAAGATCGAGGACGTCGGCGATACGGAGTTTCTGCTGGAGGAGCAGGTGGATAAATTCCGCTTTCAGGAGGAGAACGAACGAACCATCGCGGCTGACGGCAAGCCTGCCGAGGGGCGCCCCCTGCTGTTGGGGATTACCAAGGCTTCGCTTTCAACCGACTCGTTTATTTCGGCGGCTTCCTTCCAGGAGACCACCCGGGTCCTGACCGAGGCCTCCATCAGCGGAAAGGTAGACTACCTGCGGGGCCTGAAGGAAAATGTCATCATGGGGCGGCTGATTCCTGCAGGGACGGGGATGGACTACTACCGGAACGTAAGACTGCAGTCCGATGTCCCTGAGGAGCCGGAGATGGAAGCAGACGGTGAAGTCGAGGAGGAAAGGCCCACCTATGTTGAAGTAGCGGTCAGGGATCATGTAACGACCTAGCCCGCATTTCTCACCAGGCCGCTCGATTCATGGAGGTAAGTCCATCTACTTTCCGCACCTCCTCGGTCTGATTGGTACGTCTTGCGGTTACACAGGGCGCTGGGCGTGCCCTGGCTTGTCCTTTTTCCCTCAGCGCATCCATGCTCGCTCGACCGTAGTGACGGCTACGCTCTTCGCTCCCGAGCACGCGCTGAGGGGAAAATGCCTGCGCCATGATCACGCCCCGTGGTGAGAAGTGCCGGCCAACCCGTGTTGCTCATTCGGGTTCGTATCGTTTTTTCACTCACTCTGCTCCTTATCGTCCGCGGCCTTGGCCTGCTCGATGATCTTGTCCGAGATCTGAGCCGGCACAATCTCGTAGTGGGAAAACTCCATGGTGTAATCCCCGCGGCCCTGGGTCATCGAGGTGAGGGTGGGCGCGTAGGAGAGCATCTCGGCCATCGGTACCTGGGCCTTGATGATCTGCGAGCCTGGACGTGAGTCCATTCCTTGCACCCTGCCGCGCCGGGAATTCAGGTCTCCCATCAAATCGCCGGCATAGGCCTCCGGCGCGTAGACTTCCACATTCATGATCGGTTCCAGCAGGGCTGCCGAAGCTTGCTCCATGGCTTTCTTGAATGCCAGCGATCCCGCTATTTTGAACGCAAGCTCCGAGGAATCCACATCGTGGTAGGAACCGTCATAGAGCGTTACCTTGAAATCGACCACCGGATATCCCGCCAGGTAGCCGCGAGAGGCTGATTCCAGGATTCCTTTCTCGACAGCCGGGATGTAGTTCCTGGGGATGGCCCCTCCAAAGATTTCGTTCACGAATTCAAATTCTTCTCCGCGAGCCAGGGGCTCCATGCGGATCTTGCAGTCTCCGTATTGCCCGTGTCCACCCGACTGCTTCTTGTGTCTGCCCTGGACATCCGCCCTTCCTCGAATGGTTTCACGGTAGGGGATCTTGGGTGGCTTCAACCCGACGTCTACGGAAAACCGATTTTTCAAGCGTGACACGATAATCTCGATGTGTAGCTGCCCCATGCCCGACAGCAGCATCTCGTTGGTCTGCTGATCCCGGCCGAAGCGCAAAGTCGGATCTTCTTCCAAAATCTTGTGGAGCGCGTTGCTGATCTTGTCCTCGTCTCCCCGCGACTTGGGTGCCACGGCGAAAGAGATCAGCGGTTCCGGGAAATTCAGATTGTCGTAAAGGACCGGGTGGTCTTTGTCCCCCAGGGTGTTTCCGGTGACTGTGTCCTTGAGTTTTGCCACCACACCGATATCTCCGGGAAACAGCCTGGAGACTTCCACGGCGGACTTGCCTTGAGGGACGGACAGGTGGGAGAGTCTCTCCGAGAGTCCCTGGTTGACGTTGGACAGCGTGGCGTCGTTTTCAATAACTCCTGAAGCCACTTTTAGATAGGAGAGTCTTCCCGCGAAGGGGTCCGCAACCGTCTTGAAGACATAAGCCGAGACGGGTTCATTCTCCTTTCCCTGACTTTGGCTGGAGGCCTCCCCGTTGCCTCCGAATCGGAGTTTCGATTGGTCGGGGGAAGGCAGATAGTTGACGAGGGCGTTCACCAGGTCACCGGACCCCACGTTCAGGAGAGCCGAATAGCAGTAGACAGGGAAAATAAGTCGCTCCGCGATGGCGCGCTTCAACCCCGGAACCAGATCCTCGTTCGGAATGGTGCCCTGATCAAAAAACTGCTCCATCAACTGGTCGTCACCTTCCGCAACCATCTCCACAATCGTCTCATGCCCCTGTTCGGCAGCTTCCTTGAGGGATTCGGGAATTTCGATCGGGGTTCCTTTGCCATCGCCATTGGGGTCATATCGGCAAGCTTTCAATTCAACCAGATCGATGACTCCACTAAAGCTCTTTTCACTGCCGATAGGGATCTGCATCGGAATGACTGCGCGGCCGAATTGTTCCTGCAGTAGAGACATCCCACGTTCGAAATCCGCGTTCTCTCGATCGAGCTTGTTCAGGACAAAGGCAACTGGCAGATCGAACTCGTTGGCGAACTGAAATACCTTCTCGGTCTGGACCTCGACCCCGGCTACAGCATCGACGACGATCAACGCAGCCTCGGCGACTCGCATGCTGTTGCGAGCGTCTTGAATAAAGATGCCTTTTCCCGGTGTGTCCAGAAGGTTGACCTTGGTCTTGCCTCGTTCCATAAAGGCGATGCCGGTGGAGGTGCTGATTTTTCGTTCGATCTCCTCCGGATCATAGTCGGTAAGGGTGGTGCCCTCGTCGACCCGTCCCAGCCGATTGCCGACACCGGCGCAGTAGAGACAACCGGCCACCAGGGAAGTCTTCCCGGAGGACCCGTGTCCCGCCACGGCAACGTTGCGAATATCCGCAGGCGAATAGACCTTCATGGTGAAATCCTTTCCGAATAGGGCATGACTACCGCCGTCCCTGGGCGGTCGCAAAAAGCCTGGATGCTACCATACCCTCGGTGCCCAGGCAACCGGGGCATGCCGCTGCATGCAGCCGTTCCTGGACGGGTTGCAGTCCCGAAAGAAGTGCAGGGAACTAGAGTCTTCTTTAGCTAGCCACGCGCCGTGTCGGGCCGGTCATGCGACAGTGAAACAACGGATCCATATCCCTATCGCGAGCAGGTGTCATGTCCCGCTAAACCGGTTTTCTGCAGGTTTAACATCGATGCACGGGATGCACAGGATTAACAGGACGAGAGCTTCCTGCACCAGAAGCCGGCTCGGGCGATGATCCGGTGCGGATTCGCAGATGTCCAGGACTGCAAGGCCGCCGTCTCCAGAAAAATCCTGTCCATCCATGTCAACTAACCCTCAACTCATGCTTGACTTCGAACCGGTTTCCAGCCACCAGTCGCAGGAGTTTGTTAAACAAGAAAAATCCTGTGCATCCTGTGCATCGATGTGAATCACAAATCTGCCCATGCTCGACTTTGAACCGGTTTCCAGCCACTTCGCGCCGGCGTTTGTTTCAGGTAAGACTACGGGGGTGACAACAGGGACCGTATCCGCTTGAGGTCTTCCCAAACAACCCGCTTGGCGGCCGGATTTCTCAGCAGGTAGGCCGGGTGATAGGTGGCCACCAGTCGGGCCCCATGGAAGGAGTGAATCCTTCCGCGGAGTCGGCCTATCGGGGTCCTGACCTGCAAGAGGGTCTGGGCCGCGGTCAGGCCGAGGCAACAAATCACCTCGGGCTGCAAGACCGCAAGCTGTCGCACCAGAAACGGCGAACAGGCGGTGATTTCATCTTCCTGGGGCGTGCGGTTCCCGGGCGGCCGGCATTTGACCACGTTGCAGATGTAGACCTCATCCCGACTCATCTGTATGGCTTCGATCATCCTGGTCAGCAGTTGCCCCGCCCGTCCAACGAAAGGCAGGCCCTGCCGGTCCTCTTCAACTCCGGGTCCCTCGCCGACAAAAACCAGTCGGGCCTGAGGGTTGCCGGCTCCGAACACGATGTGGGTGCGGTCCTGACACAGCTTGCACCTTTGGCAGTCCCCCAGGTCATCACGGACTTCTTCCAGGGAGGAGTCTGGCACGCTTACCGGGCCGGACTCGGCGAACAGGGAAGTCTGGGTCGAAGAAGCGGGTTGCTGCGGACCGGCAGCACGGCTCTTTCTTTCGCCGCGCACGGCTGCCGCCAGTCTGAGCGCTCCGCTCACGGCTTTCGGATCGAAACGGTCGATCCCGCTTTCCGCGTAATACTTCAGGTAATCTTTCAGTTGTTCCAGCAGGGCAGGATCGGGATGGTCAGGCATGGTGCTTCTTCAAGGCAATCACCTGGTCCAGGATAGAGTGAGCAATCTCTCGTTTGGACCGCTTCCCCAGTGGGATTTCCGAACCCTCGGCCGTGAGCATGGTAACCACGTTGGTGTCTCCGTCAAAACCGGCTCCCTCCTGAGTGACGTCGTTCACCACCAGGAGGTCCAGTTTCTTGGCTACCAATTTTGTCCGGGCATTTTCCAGAACCCGCTCGGTTTCAGCAGCAAATCCCACCAGAATCTGACCCTGCTTGTGGCCGGACAACTCGGCCAGGATGTCGGGAGTCGGGACGAGTGACAGGCATGGGGGGGCCTGTCCTTTCTTCAACTTCTGTCCGGACCGGCTGGCGGGTTTGAAGTCGGCTACGGCAGCCGCCTTGATCACGATGGTGGCCTCCGAAAAATGGTGCATCACCCGGGATCTCATTTCCTCCGCGGAACGCACCCTGAGACATCGAACCTCGCCGGGTGGCGGAAGCTGGGTCGGGCCACTGACCAAAATGGTTGTGGCCCCGCGAGCCTGGGCTGCGGCGGCGATCTCGTAACCCATTTTGCCGGAGGACCGATTGCTCAGGTATCTGACCGGGTCGATGTCCTCGCAGGTGGGACCAGCCGTGACCAGAACAGTCTCTCCGGCCAGATCCCGGGTGCCTCGAGCAGCCTTCGCCACGACTCCCACAATGGTTTCCGGGTCGGCCATTCGACCCTTGCCTTCGATTCCCTCGGCCAGGTAGCCCTCTTCCGGATCGACCAGGATCACTCCCCGAGAGCGAAGCCGCTCTACATTTTCCTTCACCGACGGATGGTTCCACATATGGACGTTCATGGCGGGGGCCACAACCACCGGACCGGTGGTCGCCAGGTAAAGGGTCGAAAGGAAATCGTCGGCGATGCCGCCGGCAAACTTGGCCAGACAGTTGGCTGTGGCGGGCGCCACCACAAGCGCGCTGGCAGCCTGGGGAAGCTGAACGTGCTCAATGGAGACCTCTTGAGGTCCCTCGGACTGTTGTTCCTGTTCATACAGGCTCGTGATGACTCGACGCCGGCTCAAGGCCGCCAGAGTCATCGGGGTGACGAAATTCCGGGCGTGCTCGGTAAGGACCACCTGTACTTCATAGCCTTGCTTCTGAAGCAGACGAAGAAGTTCTGCGGACTTGTAGGCGGCAATACACCCGGTGACACCCAAGACAATCAGGCTCGAGTTCATGTGACTAATCGGCCTCCGGAGAAACTATCTGCGGAAGGTAACCCTCAATGGGGAACCGGGCCGACCACGATCGGCATGGCCTCGTCTTCATCCTGGGGTTCGCTCCCGACGATCTCAAAGTTCACCATGCCCGCGGCGACTTCCTCCTGGGCAATCCGGGTGAATTTTTTCGAAAGGCCCTTAACCAGAGGGGTGGAACCACCCTGTAGTTGCCGGGTCCGCTTGGCCGCCACGATAATGTATCGAAATTTGCTGTCGATTTCTCCGATGTTATCGGTCAATGGAATCTCCTCCAAAGGATTTCAGGATGGTTTCGATCTGTTCAAGCGATCGGTCTCGACGGCATCTTTCCGCCAGGACAATTGAGCGAAGCAGGTCGTGCGACCTGCTGAGCAGGTCGTTGACCACCACGTAGTCGTAGTGTCGAAATTGATGGATCTCTTCCCGGCTCGCCCAATCCAGGCGCTGCCGGATGGTCTCGGCACTGTCGAGATGGCGTTGTTCCAGGCGTTGTTTGAGCGCCTGGAACGATGGAGGCATGATGAAGATGGTTACGGCCTCCGGCAGTTGCCTTCTTACCTGAGCAGCCCCGTCGGTGTCGATGTCCAGGAGCAGATCGGTGCCGGCGGCGATGCATTCCTCCACATACTGCCGCGACGTTCCGTAATAGTTGCCGAAGACCCTGGCGTGCTCGAGGAACTGACCGAGGTCGATCATGGCTTCAAATTCCGTCTCGCTCACGAAGAAATACTCCCTGCCGTTACGCTCCCGGCCTCTCGGCCTTCGGGTGGTGTAGGACACGGAGAAGCGCAATCGCCCATCTTCCTTCAGGAGTTTCCTTAGCAGCGTGGTCTTGCCCGATCCGGATGGAGCCGACACGATATAGATCTGTCCCTTTGTCTTCATTTCGCTACTCGATGCGGTTATCCGGTCCTTTGTCCCCAATCGGCGCCGAGCTTATTCCACATTCTGGATCTGCTCACGAATTTTTTCGACTTCGGTTTTGATAGTGATGGCTGCGTTGGTGATATCCAGGCGGCGGTCCGCCAAGCCGGCATTCTTGGACAGGATCGTGTTTGCCTCGCGGTTCATTTCCTGCATCATGAAATCGATCTTTTTGCCCACTTCGCGTGAGCCGGACAACAGGGCTCGACACTGCGCTCCATGGCTGATCAGTCGCGACACTTCCTCTCTGATATCTCCGCGGTCGGCCTGGTGAGCCGCCTCTTGAAGCAGACGGGCAGGGTCGATGTCGACTTCCGCCAGGATGGTTTCCATGCGAGTCCTCAATCGCTCTCGATGCAGTTCCAACAGTCCTTCCGACTGAGTCTCGATCGTTCGGACCTCCGTCTGTATGGCGTCCAGGCGCCGCCGGATTTCGGCCACCAGAACCTGGCCTTCCGCGCTCCGCATGGTCTCAAGGTCGCTCAGGGCCTGGGCGACGGCGCTCGCGACTCCCACCTCGAGCACGGCCAGCTGTTCATCCGAAATAGGGGCGGACTCCCGGGCCAACATTCCAGGCATCCTCAGAAGCTGGCCTGGTTCGACGTTCCCACCGATGGAATAGTCCCTCTCCAAAAGTTTCAGGGCGTCCAGGTAGCCCTCGAATAACGGTCGATTGAGGCTGAACCCCGGACCATCGCCTCTTTCGATTTTCAGGGACAGGTCAACGCGTCCCCGCCTGATTCGTTTCTGGATCCACTTTCTGATCTTGCCATCCAGGCTTGAGAGTTCCGAAGGGAGCCGGCTCTGGATGTCGAGGTACCGGTGGTTGACGGACTTGACCTCGACACGGCAGAGCCAACTTCCATCCTGCCACTGTCCTCGACCATATCCGGTCATGCTATGGATCATGAGCACCCGATCATGGCTGTCGGCTCCGGGGTCTCCGGGATACAGGTCTTCCTGGTGCAGACGGGGGCGCCAACTCGGACTCGTCGCCTTCCACCTGAAGATCGTGCAGCCGTTGATACAGACCTCGCTTTTCCATCAGGTCGGTGTGGGTTCCGACCTCGGTGATCTTTCCCTGCTCAATGACTACGATGCGATCGGCTCGTCGAATGGTCGAAAGCCGGTGGGCAATGACAATCACCGTTCGGCCGCGCATGAGATTGGCCAATGCCCGCTGCACCAGAATCTCGGCTTCGGTATCCAGGGAGGATGTGGCCTCGTCCAGAATCAGAATGGGAGCGTTTTTCAGAAGCGCCCGGGCAATAGCCAACCTCTGCCGCTGTCCCCCCGAGAGTTGTTGTCCCCGCTCGCCGATGCTGGCGTCGTATCGGGACGGAATCTCCAGGATGAACTCCTCGGCCAGGGCTGCCCGGGCCGCCTCGCGCATCTCGTCCTCAGTTACCTGGGTCCTGCCGTAGCAAATGTTGTTACGCAGCGTGTCGTTGAAGAGGATGGTCTCCTGGGTCACCATGCCCATCAGGCCACGCAGCGAGGACAGTTTGAGTTGCCGAATGTCGATCCCGTCGATCAGCACCCGACCCTCGGTGGGATCGAAAAACCGGGGAATGAGGTTGACCAGGCTGCTCTTGCCCGAACCGCTGGGTCCAACCAGGGCCACCACTTCGCCGCGGCCGACCCTCAGGTTTATTCCTTGCAACACCGGGAGGCCACTCTCCGGATAGTTGAAGCTCACCTGGTTGAACTCGATCTGATGTCGGAACTCGGCGACCTCGGCGGCATTGGGCTCTTCCACTACCTGGCGAGGCTCGGACATGATCTGGAAGACCTTGCCGGATGCGCCTTTGGCATGTTGGAAGTTCATGTAGATGCCGCTCATGCGCCGAATGGGTTCGTACAGGCTCAGCAGCGCTACGAAAAACACCCCGAAATCTCCCTGGCTCATCCGGCCCTGGCCGATCGCCTGCTGGGCGTAGTAGAGCAGAGGCACCAGCAGCAAGGCTCCCAACAGCTCCATGAGTGGAGACGGAAGCGCCTGCAGACGAAGGTGTCTGAGATTGATCCTGGCTACTTGTCGAACGGTGCGCCGAAACCTGTCCAGCTCGAACTTCTCCATGGAGAACGCCTTGACGATACGCTGGCCGCTGATGCTCTCCTGAAGAATCTCTGCGACCTGACCCAGCTTCTCCTGGCTGGCCCGGCTGAGCTGCCGCACAAACTGGCCCAGGATCCTGGAGGGAAGAACGATCAGGGGTGCTGCCAGGAAAATGATGAGAGCCAGCCTCCAGTCGAGATAAAACAGAATGGCAAGGAAAATCACCAGCGTCAGCGTTTGCTTCAGCGCATCGGCCAGATTGGTGGAGAAAGCGAACTGAATCTTCTCGATATCGTTGGTGATCCGCGAAATGAGATTTCCGGTGGTGTGCTTGTAAAAGAAGTGGGAAGACTGATAGACCACGTTTTCGTAGGAAGTTGTTCTCAGGCGCGCCACGCAGGACTGACCCACGTAGTTCAAGACATAGGTCGAGCTGTATTCGGACACTCCCTTGGCCAGCGTAACCAGAACTCCCAGCAATCCCACTACCAGCCAGGGGTCCTCGAACGGAAAAGGATTGATCTGTTCCAGGTAGACTTCCTTGTGAAGGATGGGCAGTTTTCCGAGAGGTACGCGGCTGGGGGGATCGGGAACGAGAACGTAGTCCAGCACCGGTCCGACCAGTATGGCCAGGAAGCCCTTGAGGCCCGTTGCCAGACCCATCAGCAGGGTGGCGGCCGCTATGAAAGGAAGAAAGGGCTTGATATGGCTAAAGAACGGCCACTTTTCCATTCCGGATGGTCTCGAGCCCTCCGATTGCCTGCCGGGTCGCGCCAACCTAGCCGCTTTTGCCATGAATGTCAAGGATTTGTGCCGGCTCCCTGCCTGTGAGATATCGGGTTGAGAGCCCCTTCCGGATATCGGTCAGCAACTGTTCTCGTGCGGGGTTTTTCTGGTCCGGGACAGCCTCGGCAGTCGGAATCGGAAGAAGTTGGACGGGGTGAACACGGTTACCGTCTGATTGAAAAAGGGCGTAGTTGGGGTATTCTTTCCAC
Organism: Acidobacteriota bacterium; assembly: GCA_028875575.1. NCBI lineage: Bacteria > Pseudomonadati > Acidobacteriota > Acidobacteriota bacterium. Next base: position 58,158 of record JAPPDF010000073.1, on the reverse strand, counting down.
TCAATACAGTCGGGCGGAGAAACAGGAAGGGACCGAATCGATGGAATCACTCAAGCTGAAAGACAAGACAGCGCTCATCACCGGAGCCAGCCGCGGCATCGGGCGATCCATCGCCCTGGGGTTTGCCGCCCAAGGCGCCCGGGTGGCCGTCACGGCGCGAACCGCAAAAGACCTGGATTCACTGGTTCAAGAGATTCGTGCTTCAGGGATGGAAGCTGTCGCCATTTCGGCCGACCTGCTGGATCTGTCCACGGTTCCGGGCCTGGTCGGCCTGGCCGAAAAGGAGCTGGGAAGCCTGGACATCCTGGTCAACAACGCCGGGTTGGGCAGCAGCTCGAATCCGAAGCCGGTAATTGAATTTGACGACCGGTTCTGGGAACGATCTCTGGCCCTGAACCTGACCGCGCCCTACTTGCTGTGCAAGGCTATCCTGCCATCCATGCTCAGGAGAAAACGGGGCCGTATCATCAACATCGCTTCGATAGCTTCCAGGACGCCTCATTTCCACGGTGTGGCCTATGCCGCCTCCAAACATGGGCTGCTGGGGCTCACCCGTACCCTGGCACTGGAAGTAGCCGGGGACGGCGTCACCGTCAACGCTATCTGTCCGGGGCCCGTGCAGACCGAGATGAACGACCGAAGGATCCGCTATGACGCCCAGCGCATGGGGATCGAGCTATCGGAACTGGAAGCGGGTATCACTCCGATCGGGAGGCGACTGCAACCCCGGGAAATCGTTCCGATGACGATACTGCTGGCCTCGGACGAATCGGCAGCCATTACCGGCCAAGCCTTCAACATTTGCGGAGGCATGGCCATGTCCTGAGAGAGAAAGAGTACTGCGACAGATGTGCCGGAAGTACCAGGAAATCCAGGCCTAGACCGATCCACTCCGGCGTCTGGGTGCGATCACTCGGATGACAGCCTGACCAGGTACTTTCCCAGGTGACGACCCTCCAGCATCTCGATGAATGCCCCGGGTGCGTTTTCGATGCCCTCCACCACATGCTCCCGGTTGCGAAGCTTGCCGGCCCCAAGCCAGTCCTGCAACTGCCGCAAGGCTTGAGCGTGCTCCGCCGCAAAGTCCCACACCAGAAACCCCTGGACGCTGGCCCGCTTGATGATCAGGTTGCGCAACCAGCGCGGTCCTTGCTCGGGGCGATTCAGGTTGTATTGAGAGCTTTGGCCGCAGACGGCCACTCGAGCCTTGAGATTGAGCAGAGTCATCACGGCATCGGTGACCGCGCCGCCCAGATTGTCGAAGTAGACGTCGATGCCATCGGGACAGGCGGCCGCCAGGCAGTCCGGGCCATTGGGTTCCGAGCCCCAAACCAGCGCCGCATCGAATCCCATCTGTTCCCTGAGGTAGTGTGCCTTGGTTTGAGAGCCGGTCACACCAACCACGCGGCATCCCTTGATCTTGGCAATCTGTCCGACAGTGGATCCCACGGCGCCGGCAGCTCCCGAGATCACCACCGTTTCTCCCGCTCGCGGTTGGCAGACGCGCAGCAATCCAAAGTAGGCCGTCAGGCCGGTCATCCCCAAGATGCCGAGCGTCGTGGACAGCGATTCCTGCCCCGGATCCACTCGGGTCAATGACTCGGCCGGCGCGACCCCCCGATCCTGCCAACCCAGATCTCCCACTACCGAATCGCCGGGCTCAAGACTCGGATGATGCGAGGCCACCACTTTTCCCACGACCTGACCGACCAACACTTGTCCCGGCTGTACCGATGCCGCATAGGACTTGCGGTCGTCCAGGCGACCGCGCATATAGGGATCGAGGGAAAGATAGATGCCGCGAACGAGGCACTCTCCCGGCGCGGGGGGCGGAAGCGGGGAGGTGACCAACTTGAAATCCGATAACTTGGGCATGCCCTGGGGGCGAGCTGCCAGAACGATTTTTCGGTGGAACAAAGCTGCTTCCCCCCGCGCTATTCCGCTGCTGCAATCAGACAAGTGCCGCCCCCGCCCTGCTAGACGGATCATACAGGGAGAAACAGGGGCCTCTTACCAGCCCTGGAGACTGGGCCCCCCACCGGCTCGACGGCGGACTGAAGCTCCTATGTGGCGATCTCGCCGATTCCGTCCCCCCCACCGGTTCGGCTGCGGGCGGGGCCCTTGTCTCACCGACTCCCCCTCCAGGGGGGAGTGCTTGAGGCCAGCACAAGGCTTCCAGTAGAACTCTATCACTCCCCCCTTGAGGGGGAGTCGCAGAAGCCGAGCCGCAGGCGAAGGCTGATGCGGAGGGAGGCATACGCGGCGCCGCAAAGCAGCGCCGTCAGGCGAAGGCTGATGCGGTGGGGGGTAAAGCTCGGCTCCAGACCGTGCGACGGCGCGGCTGATTCAGGGCGAAACAGCGGTGTTTCAAATAAGTTGATCGAAGTCAATGAGTGGGCCAAGACAGGGGAATCTGGAGGCGAGGAGGGGATTCGAACCCCTGAATAAAGGTTTTGCAGACCTCTCCCTTAGCCACTTGGGTACCTCGCCCGATCACAACCCTGTTTCTGAGACAGAACACTAGCCGTGGAAACGACGAGCCCGCATTTTATACACGCGACCGGCCCGGGCGTCAAGCGGCCCCCCGGGCGGTAGTACGGGGCTAAACCAGCAGCGGAGCAATCACCAGAGACACCACCGACATCAGCTTGATCAGGATATTCATGGAAGGGCCGGAAGTGTCCTTGAAGGGATCTCCCACAGTATCTCCCACCACCGTGGCCTTGTGCGCATCGCTGCCCTTATGCTCTCCTGCCACGTCACCTTTTTCAATGGCCTTCTTGGCGTTGTCCCAGGCTCCCCCGGCGTTGGCCATCACCAATGCCAGCAACACCCCTGAGACGGTTGCGCCGGCCAACATGCCTCCCAGGGCTGCCGGTCCCAGCAAAAAGCCCACGATTACCGGTGCTACCACGGCGGTGACCCCGGGGAGGATCATCTCGCGCAGGGCGGCGCTGGCGGAGATGTCCACGCAACGGGCAGCGTCGGGAACCACCCCTTCCTTGCCTTCCAGCAGGCCCGGGATTTCCCGGAACTGGCGGCGAATCTCCTCGACCATATTGCCCGCCGCCTTGCCCACCGAAGTCATGGTCAGGGCGCCAATGAGGAAGGGCAGAATTCCACCGATGAAGAGCCCGATGACCACCGTGGGTTCGGTGATCACGATCCGGAGCGGCGTCTCGCCATCGGCCAGCAGGGCGGCGTACTGTTTCCACTGGCCGGTAAGTTCGGCCTGCTCGCTTGTGAGTGCCTCCAGCTTGCTCTGGATTGCGCCGACCACGGCCTGAGAGTAGGCGGCGAACAGCGCCAGGGCCGTGAGCGCGGCCGAACCCACGGCGAAACCCTTGCCCATGGCCGCTGTCGTATTCCCAAGGGCGTCCAGGCTGTCAGTGATCTTGCGCACCTCGGGCCCCAGGCGGGACATTTCCGATATGCCCCCGGCATTGTCCGCGATAGGCCCGTAGGCGTCGACGGACATGGTAATGCCTACCGTTGCCAGCATTCCGACCGCGGCAATCCCCACCCCGTAGAGACCGGCCGTGTCGTTGGCGACGAAGATGGCCAGGCAAATAGCCAGGACAGGCAGCGCGGCGGACTCCAGACCCACCGCCATTCCGCTGATGATGTTGGTTGCCGCTCCTTGTTTGCTGGAGTCGCAGATTCTCCGAATGGGTTTGCCGGAGGTGTAGTACTCGGTGATCAAACCAATGAAGACGCCTGCCAGGGTACCCCAAAAGATTGCCCAGAACACCTGGTCGCTCACCGCGTAGGTCGAAACCAGTCCGTAGGCGCTCACCAGGAACAGCGCCGCGGCGATGTAGGTCGCGTAGCGAAGCGCCGAGGCGGGAGAGATCCGTTTGAGGGCCTTCATGGAGAAGATTCCCACAAAGGAGGCAATCAGGCCGGTGACCGCCAGCATCAATGGCAGGGCCATCAGGATCGTCCTGGCTTCCGGATCGCTCACCTGAGGCGTCGACTTCAACGCGGCCAACTGTTGAGTGGCCAAGGTGGCCCCAATTGCGATGGTGGCCACGATCGAACCGACATAGGACTCGAAAATGTCAGCCCCCATTCCGGCCACGTCCCCCACGTTGTCACCAACGTTGTCGGCAATCACACCGGGGTTGCGCGGGTCATCCTCCGGAATATTGGCCTCCACCTTTCCCACCAGGTCAGCGCCGACATCGGCGGCCTTGGTATAGATTCCACCTCCCACTCGGGCAAACAGCGCGATGGAGCTGGCGCCCATGGCGAATCCGTTGATGACGCTGGCGGTCTCCGGCTTCCCGTAAATCAGGAACAATACGCCGAGGCCGATCAATCCCAGGCTGGCGACACTCACTCCCATGACGGCGCCGCCGTTAAAGGCGGTAAGCAAGGCCTTGCCCTGTCCCTCCTCCTTGGCAGCCTGTGTCGTTCTGACGTTGGCACTGGTGGCCGCTTTCATCCCCAGGAAGCCTGCCAATGCCGAGCAGAGCGCCCCTGAAACAAAGGCAAGCGAGGTGTTCCACGTCAAGAAAACGCCCAGAAGTACGGCTACAATGGTGACAAAGAAGAACAGAGTCAGATATTGACGCTTCAGGTATGTCATGGCGCCAAGTTGGATCTGGTCTGAGATACCGCGCATCAACTCGGTGCCGGCCGGCAGGCGTTTGAGGGTAAGATAAATGACCATGGCAACGGCCAACCCAATGAGTCCTGCAATCGGAAAGTAGGTCATCCAAGTTTGAATCATCCAATCAACTCCTCAATCAAGTGGGCTCCAAAAATCAGATTCGGACGCAGCCGCCACGAGTAAGTTTGCAGGCCGGCGGCTTATTCACGGGAACGCAGACGCCCCTGGAAATCGTGCGTTTCGGGGTGGGGCGCAGGGGGTTTGCGGTTTGCTTCGGCCAGGCTCGATCGCGCAGGCAGGAGTTCCGGGCTCTCTGTGGATGGCGGTTGTTCCGTGGCGCCTTCGGTCACCTCAGCCGGCATGGATCATTGACAAAAACGGCGCAGATGTCAAGGTGAGCCGAGAGTCCGGTCTCAGAAATTTGACAAGCCTGTTTCTGAAACCGAACACTTGGGGATTCAGCCTGGGACGGTCCGGCGGGCCGATAACGGAAACCGTTTTGGAATCGCCGACGGCCGGGAAGTCCCCAATGGAGTCTCAGGCCGCCTAAAGTCACTCGGATGGGGCAGGTTGCCCGCCCAGGCCGGATCTTCATCGGCAAAGATATTCGTGGTAGAGTGTCCGGGCCAGCCGGTCTTCCGGGTTCGGCAGGCCGGGCGGTTGCCCTTGTGGGATCGGTATGATTCTTGCCCCCGTAGCCTGTCTTATGGGTGCATGGGGCCGATCCTGCCGCCCACCCTGAGCCATTCCATCCAAACCCTTGCAGATTGTGGTATTTCCGGCGGCAGTCTCCTCAGCGGTGCATTCCGCCGGCTCCGATGCGAGGGCTTCCGGACGAGGTGATTTGCGCTGACTGCCCACTCCATTCAGCCTCGCAAGATGATCGATCCGGTCTTTCGCAACTCCCTTCGAGAATGCATCTTCCTCCTCCTCCTGTGGCTCGCCTGTTGCCTCTATACGGTGACCTACTGTTATCTGGCCGGCTACCTGGTGCATGAACCGCATCCCAATGCCACGGGACCCTCCCTCGGCAAGCTGGTTGGACCACTGACGGCATTCGACCGGCAGCCGCAGTCCCTGACCACCCCGCTCGGATTGGGGGTTCCGGACTGGGTGTTTTATGGAGTGATAACGCCCTGGGTGGCGGCGGTCGTTATCACCGTCCTGTTCTGCCTCTATTTTTTTAGGGAGGATGACTTGAGCGCGGAGCGGAACGAGGCGGGAATCCTTCATGACTGAGACCAGCCCAGCCACCACCATCACCTTCATCGCCTATATCGCCTGTGTCTTTGTTCTGGCTGCTCTCTCACATCGACTTCTGGCGACCAAGTCTTTCCTGGGTGAATATTTTCTGGGGAGCCGGGGCCTGGGTAGTTGGGCCCTGGCCTTTACCTTTGCGGCCACGGCGGCTTCCGGCGGAAGCTTCACCGGATTTCCCTCTCTCATATACAGCTACGGGTGGGTGCTGGCTTTCTGGATCGCAAGCTACATGGTCGCCGGAGTCTGCAGCATGGGGGTTCTGGGAAAGCGGTTGAACCAGGTGGCTCGCAAGACGGGAGCCATCACCATCCCCGACGTGCTTCGTGACCGATACGATTCGACGGCCGTGGCGCTCTTTGCAACTTCGACCATTATTTTCTTTACCGTTTGCAACCTGATCGCCCAATTCAAGGCTGGAGCCCTGATCATTGAGGAAACATTCAACCTTCCGGCCGACTGGGGTTACAGTGCCGGGCTGATCATCTTTGCAGTCACCGTGATCTTCTACACGGCCTATGGAGGGTTTCGAGCGGTCGTGTGGACCGACGTTCTGCAAGGCGTGGTGATGGTTCTGGGCATCACTCTGCTGCTTCCCGTGATCATCAGGCAGGGCGGGGGAATGGAGTCGATCAACCGCAAGCTCAGGGAACGCCCCCCAACGCTGGTTACCTCGGTGGCGGGGTCCTACAACGATCTGGTCATTCAAGCCCGGGGACCACTCGATACCGCCGGCTTGCTCTATCGTCACCCCGGGCGAGCCAATGCTCCCCTGGAGATACGGTGGGACCCGGGGGTTGGGGCGGAGAATCGTTTTATCGAGGTCTTTCTGGCGACCGATGGCGAGGGGCGGACCACCAGTACCGGCAACGACGTCAAGCGAGCCATCGAGCACCACCCGAGGCTGGGCCCACGCTTCCGGGTCAGCTTTCCATACGACAACAACGAGGTAGCCACCGATCGATTCGGGCGCCAAACCGAAATGGGAGCCACGGGAGTGATAGGCCTGGACAGTGATCGGATTACGGAACGCTTTGTGTTCCTGCGCGGCGACGAAGTGCTGTTCGGGCCGGGGCGCTCTCACCGGGGAGCCCCCTTTCATCCCCTGGGCATGGCCATTTCATTTTTCTTCATGTGGGCCATCACCGGTATGGGTCAGCCGGGGACCATGCTTCGCTTGATGGCCTTCAAGGACAGCCGAACTCTGAAGCGGGCCATCCTGACGGTCACCGGGTTCTACTCGATGGTTTACCTGCCGCTGGTCTTCATCTTCGTGGCCGCCCGGGTGCTCATTCCCGAGTTGAATGCCGAAAACTCCGACAAGGCCATGGTCCTGGTCACCACCCGGGTCGTGGGGGACATGGGGCTCGCCTACCAGATCCTGGGCGCTGTCCTGGTGGCGGCACCCTTTGCCGCCGTCATGTCGACAGTCGACAGCTTTCTTCTGATGATCAGCTCGGGTCTGGTGCGAGACGTTTACCAGCGTACCATCAACCCTCGGGTCAGCAATCGGACGGTCAAGCGAGCCAGCTATGCCACCACCGTGATTGTGGGCATGGTGGTGACGCTGCTGGCCACCCGTCCACCCGACTTTCTGCAACGAATCATCGTGTTTACGGGCAGCGGGTTTGCCGCCACCTTTCTTTGCCCCATTTTGCTGGGACTCTATTGGAAGGGCATGACTCGACAAGGGGCGCTGAGCGCCATGGTGGGCGGATTCACGGTGATGGTGGGGTTCTTCCTGCCGACCCTGTTTGGCGGGAGTCGCATCGATTTACTGGGTTTTCACCCCAACCTGTGGGGATTGTTCGTTTCATTCGGTTTGGGATTCCTGGTCAGCAAGGGCACCGGCCCCGCTCCGACCCATCTGGTAGAACGTTATTTTTACAAGTTGAGTCCCTCTCAACAGGGTCAGTCGACCAGAGACGAGGGGCAATCAAGGGAAGACAACTCCGCCTAGGAGGTCCGTTTGATTGAGGGATTTCACCATACCGGCATCGTGGTCAAGGACCTGGAGGGAATGGTTCGCTTTTACACCCAGGTTCTTGGACTACGAATTCTGCGTCGAATCGATTCCGTGGCTCCTCCGGAGGGGGACCACACCGGCATTCCCGGGGCGCGGCGGCAGCTGGTCTTTGTGGGCTTCCCGGGCGACCATCAGATCGAACTGGTTCATTTCGTCGATCCACCGGCCCCTCAGGGCCATCTGGACAAGCATCAGCTCGGCGCCGGCCATGTCTGTTTTGACGTAAAGGATCTGCGGCAGACCTATGCGGAGTTGCGAGGCCTCGGAGTTCGATTCGTCACCGAGCCGAAGTTCCGATCGTACCGAAATGCCGAACTCGGAATCGTTTACGCTCGGGATCCGGAGGGGAACTGGCTGGAATTCGTTCAGGGACTGCACTGAGACCTTATTTGAAACAAAAGAAAAAGGAGTTATCCACGAAGGAACACGAAGGACTGCGAAGGGTCACCAAGAGGGTCGAGTTGGCTCAAGAGGGATGCGCCAAGGGTCGGCAAGGGGGTCAATGAAGGGCACCAGGGATGATTAACATCGATGCACAGGATGCACAGGATTAACAGGACGAGAGCTTCCTGCACCAGAAGCCGGCTCGGGCGATGATCCGGTGCGGATTTGCGGATTCCCGGCATTGGAAGCTAGCCGTTTCCTGAAAAAATCCTGTGCATCGATGTTCAATCTGTAGAAAACCAGTTTAACGGGACATGGCCCAGGCTCGCGATAGCCAATATGGATCCCATGTTTCATTCTCGTATGATCCGTCCTGCAGGGCGGGGGCGTTACTTGTTTGAAACAGCCGAGCGTTGTCCACAAAGGCCGAAAAGAGAAATCCACGAAGGGGCACGAAGGGCTATGAAGGGCCACTAAGGGGCTGGAGAACTCTCAATAGGGAGCCGCCAAAGGTTGGGAAGCCAAAAGATTTCGAAGGATTAGCGGACCGATGCTTGAAGTACTGGATCTTGACCTGAAGATGGGCAAGGAGGAATACCAGGAAGCCATTCCACGGCTGAGGGTAGAGTTGCGCGACCTGCAGCATGCCGTCAGGGCCGCCGGAGTTCCGGTTGTGGTCCTGTTTGAGGGTTGGAAGGCGGCAGGCAAGGGAGATGCGATCAACGCCCTGGTACGCCCCCTTGACCCCAGGGGATTCAAGGTCTTTACCACCCAGGCGCCTACCCTTGAAGAGCAGTTCCACCCCTTTCTTTGGCGCTTCTCGACCCGGCTTCCCGGGAAGGGTGAATGGGTGTTCTGGGATCGCTCCTGGTATCGACAAATGTTGGAGGAACGCGTTGACGGAAGTCTGGACCGTGGAGGCGCCCTGGCGGCCGGAGGTGAAATTCGTGAGTTCGAGCGCCAGCTCACGGACGACGGCGCGGTGCTGATCAAGTTCTGGCTGCACGTTAGCAGGAAGGAACAGGAACGGCGACTGGAGAGCATGCAGAGCGATCGTTTCGAGCGTTGGCGCTGGACCCAGCCGGATTGGAAGAAAGAGCGCGGCTACAAGAAATACCTGGAAGCCGCGGAAGAGATGCTTGCCTTGACCAGCACGGTGAATGCTCCCTGGAAGCTGGTGGAAGCTCATAACCGCCGATACCGGCGGGTCAAGATCCTTGAACACCTGATTGGCGCGCTCTCGGCCCATCTGTCCAGGCGGGGCAAGGGGACGGAGTCCATTGGTCCTTCGATACCGGCAGCGGAAAACATTGATGAGGAAGTTCGGAGTCGAGGCCTTCACATTAGGGTTGACTCCGAACCCTCGGTGCTGGATCGCTCCGACTTGAGCAAGCAACTGGACCGGGGAGACTATGAGAAACGGCTTTCCAAACTGCAACTACGCCTGCGAGATCTGGAATTCGAGTGCTATGGGCGGCGGGTGGCGAGTGTCGTGGTCTATGAGGGCTGGGACGCGGCTGGCAAGGGCGGCAACATCAAGCGGCTGACTCAGGAACTGGATCCGAGAGGATACGAGGTGGTTCCGATAAACGCGCCTACCGCTGAAGAGAAGATCCACCACTACCTGTGGCGCTTCTGGCGGCAATTGCCCAAGGGCGGCCACATGACCATTTTCGATCGAAGCTGGTACGGCCGGGTTCTGGTTGAACGGGTGGAGGGATTTGCGAGCGAGGAGGAATGGCGCCGCGCCTACCAGGAGATCAACGAGTTCGAAAGGCACCTCACAGCCGCGGGGGTGGTGTGCGTCAAGTTTTGGCTCCATCTGAGCCCGGAGGAGCAGTTGCGCCGATTCCAGGCCCGGGAATGCACTCCGCACAAGCGATTCAAGTTGACCTCCGAGGACTGGAGGAATCGGACCAGATGGAATGACTATCGAAGGGCTGTCACGGAGATGATCGAGCGGACCAGCACCCCTTACGCTCCCTGGACGGTCGTGGAGGCGGAGGACAAGCTCTGGGCCCGCGTGAAGACACTTTCCACACTGGTCAGCACCTTGGAGAAGCACCTCGGGGTTTGAACCAATTCTGAAACTAAAGAAGGAGCAAGACGAGTGAATCCACAAGTGACCGGCTCGAGAGGGGGTTTTCGACCCTTTGGTCTACGAGGTTGGCAGTTTCTTGTGAACCACGACAGGTCCTACCTGGCTCAAGCGGCAGAGCGGTCGATAGAGGAAGCGCCGGGTTTCGACGTGACCCACCTGGAATTTCCCAATATGGCCATGCAGTTACCCTACGCCTACACCAACTCACCGGTGCCACCCTGTGCGAACTGGGTCCTGTGTGGGCAGACCTTCAGGGACTTCCCCAAGGTGGCTCGCCACGATGACTTGCACAGCCGTGGGGCGGTCTCGACTCTGGAGGATCGTAGCCGGAACCTGGCTTACATGAAGGATCTCTTCGGCAAGGTCAAGGCTTCGGGTCTCGGAGTCATGGCCTGGCACCATGTTCGTCGCGATCTTCCCGACGAGCTCGCTCGGGAATACCCGGAGTCGGCTACGGGGGATCCGAGCTTTCTGCAGAATTGGGAGGAAGCCACCCTGACCGAGTTCTTCGAAGTGGCGCCGGAAGTCGACATGCTGGTGGTAACGTCGCTGACGGAAACTCCGGGAGTGTTGGAAATGCCCGACCGGACTCGCCAGGTGGCTCGGCTGGCCGGTGTGTTCGGAGCCATGGAGCGGGCCTGCCGCAGGGCGGGGAAGACTCTGGTCATTCGCGACTGGGGAGCCGTGGGTCAGAATCAATGGCAGGGTTCCATCTTCAAGGAGGCGATGGATAGTCTTCCCGAGGACGTCTGGATTCACATCAAGAACGTGGTGCTCGACTTCGTCACCAATGCCGAAATCCCCCACCCCAACCTCTACGCCTACCCCAACCGACCCATGATCGTCGAGTTCGACGTGTACGGAGAGTACTACGGCCGGGCCGACATTCCCTACGTGGACCCCCAGCACTACTGTGAGCGACTGGATGCCCTCTATGCCCTGAAACCTGGCGGGGTGACGGCACGAATCTCCTATGAGTCGGGAAGGGAATGGCGTCGTTATCGAACCATCTTCGATTCTCCCAATGCCGCCAACGCTGTCGCCTGGTCCCGCTGGGCCTCCGAGGCTGCCAAGAACCGACCGATCGGCGAGTGGCTGGACTTTCTTGCTCCTTCCCGACGTTGGCAGACCTACACCTGGCAGTGGCTGGCGGACCGGTACGGTACCGATGCGGGTCCGCTGCTGGCCCGGGTCTTCGAGCGAACCCCACAGATTGTGCATGGGATATTCGCTCCGCTGTGGTGCGGCTACTGGCACCCGTTCAGCGTCATGGAGCATACGACCCTGCCGTGGCCGCCCACCCGCCTGAAGGATCACGGATCCGTGCCCTGGGATCCTCCCCCGGACATTCTCGAGGTCAGCGGAGGGCTGGGCGACAATGACTTTTCGAGAGTGGTGGGCTGGATGCCTCCAGGCACGGCCGTCGAGACCATCGGCTGGTGTCAGTTGGTTGCTCGCAAGGAGGAAGGACTCCGGCTGGCGCGGCTCTGTTCGGAGGAAGTGTCGGTTGAAGGCCGGGCCGTCTTGTCTCCTGAGGACTATGCGGACCTTGACCTTTTGTTCCGGCAACTGGTGGCTGTCTGCCGGGCCGATGTCCTGACCGGCAAGATTCTGGCTGCCTCCCGTGGCCCCCGGAAAGATTCAACGATTCTTGCGGAGTTGTCCTTGTCTTCCCTGAGCAGCGAAGCGGAGCAGATGGCGGGTGAGATCCGTCGCGACTTCGGCGCGGAATTCTTTGGGGAATTGGCGCTGCGCGTGGAAGCCTGGGGACGCTGGGCCAAGGAGGAGGCATCCGCAGAGGACGAATGAGGGACCCGTGAAGGGAAAAAGAGTGATCCACGAAGTCACACGAATGACCAAGAAGGGCCACTAAGGCGTTGCAGAAGGCACTAAAGGAATCTCCCAAGGGTTGGTAAGGTTCAACAAGATTAATCCGCGGTCGGACTGCAAGGGGCTCGGAAAGGACTCGAAAGGGGTCCGTGAGGGTCCGGGAAGAACAACGATTATCGAGACCCTCCATCAAGGGCCGCAAGACCGCGGTCATAGAGGTCCAGCACCCGCTTTCGTTCCTCGGGCGTGGCGAAGAGTGCCTCTTCGGCCACCGTAGTTCTCGCCGCCTGAATCTCTCTCCTTAGATGGACCACCGCGGCGGGTTGGCGGATCGATTTTCCGTCCACCTCGAGGTAGATCGCCGAGGTATGTCCGAAGATGGGCAACCCGTACTCGCTGTCAGCCTGCCCGGAGACTCTCAGCGCCAGCCACCCGGGCTCTTCCACCGCAAACGTCTTCTTCAACTCGGCCGAAAAGTGTTCCCCGGTTGCTCGGGACGGGATGCGATCGACCACCCGGCCGTTGTGGATCAGTTCCAGGTGATCGAAGTCGATTCGTCCCGACACCCGACCCTCGACTCCGACCTCCCCGGGGGATTTCAGTGAGAGGGTATCTCCGATCCCTTGGTCCTCCACCAGGAAGTGAAACAGGGGGCCGTTGGTGATGAAGGACCGTCCCCGCTTGAGCGCTTCCAGCCAGGAGGCGATTCCCAGAGGTTCCGCAACCCGGGTGTAGGCTCTGGCAAGGTCGAACAGGAACCAATCGGTGCCGGTCGAGAAGGGAACCCTGAGCCCGGCATTGAGGTAGTGATAAAAGGTGTCCTCAAATTGGGGATAGTCCTCCAGGGACAGCCCGTCAAAGATATTCTGGGCATCCACCTTGCCCAGGACGAAGTTGACCACCCGTTCCAGTCCTAAGTCGTTGTGGCACCAAATGGTCGTTCCTCCCTGACGATGCGCTTCATCGATCCCTTCCTGCAGGGGAATCCCGTCAGTGCCGGCCCCCGTGATGCCCGGACCGATGCTGACCGGCTGGATGAGCTTCCTGATGTTCAGCAGCATGACGTGACCGTAGCCTCCACTCCAGGGAGTCAGGTTGTGACGATGTTCCTCACCCTGATTGACCAGCACGCCGGTGGAATGGAATTGGGTCAGGTCCCCTACCGGATAGCGGTTGGTGATGTAATCGGCGTCTTCGGACGGGCGGATCAGATAGGAGGTGAACAAGACGTCCAATCGGTCCGCGGCCGGGATTGTGCTCAGGTAGCGATCAGCCTCTTCCGGCGCGAGCCTGAAGAGGTGCAGGTGGGTGTTGCCGCCAAACCACTTCTTGTCCTTGATGTGGCTGAATGAATTCAGGGAAAGGGTCAAGGAGGCGTCATTCCTCTGGCTGAGGTCGACCTCCAGGGTCGCCATCTCCGTTTCAAGTCCCGAGAAGGCTTCCAGCCGCAGGGGTTTTTGGGGCAGCGTCACTTCGCTGGGCTCGGACAGGACGTACCAGTCATGGATGGGGCGGCGGGGCGGCCGTTTGCCCTGTTGCTGCAGGGCCACCGATCCGACGCCTTGTCCCCTTTCCAGTAGGCCATGGATCGGAACCGCTGTCTCCTGGCCCTGGACGAAACCGCGAATCACCCCCGGGACGGGCTTGCCGGTGCTGCCGTCGACCAGCGAGAGACGGACACGGCACAATTCTTCCTGAAGCATGCCGCAGCGGGCGGCGGTCAAAACGCCCAATCCCCAGATCAGGACGAGAAAGAGTCGGCGGTTCATCGGTCAGGTCACTCCGGAGCAAGCCGGCGCACCATCATGGGTTCCGGGAAGGCGGCCGTTGTCACTCTGTGTCACGGCGCTTCATTTCAGGTTCCAGGTCGACTCCCAACCCGTCGGCCACGCGGTTGATGTAATTGAAGTAGGAAATCACTTCGACGGCATCCAGGATATCTCGATCGCTGAGCCCCTCGCTTCTCAACCGTTGGCAGTCCTCGGCGGTCATTCGGGAGGGCTGGCGGGTGAGCTTTTCGGCAAATTCGCACAAGGCCCGCTGGCGGGCGTCCAATGGAGCTTCCCGGTAATCCCGCTTCACGGTCTCGGCCAGCAACCGATTTCCTGTCGCAACACGGAGATCCTCCCCGTGGCCTTCCACTCAGTAGAAGCAGTCGTTGAGTTGAGAGACCACCGTGGCCAGCATTTCCCGCTCGGCCCTGGAAAGACCGGAGGGTCCGTGCATGGTGGCCCGATAGAGCGCCATGCTGGCGTGAAGGGCGGCAGCATTGAGGCTCTGGATCTTCAGGATGTTGAAGACCTTGCCGGCACGCTCTGTGGCCGCGGCATATTCAGCTTGCAGAGCGCCGTCGGCTGCTTCCGGTTCAATCACTCGGATGTAGGCCATGCTGCCTCCCTGATCTGAGGTTCTCGGCTAACGACGGACGGGTCGGGGCAATCGGTCCATTGAAGAAGCCCGTTTGAACTCTACCCGAACAGCAGGTTCACAATCAGGACCGCCGCCAGGATGCCGGTGACATCAGCGGTCAGGCAGGCCGGCAGGGCGTGGCGGGTCTTCTTGATGCCTACAGAACCGAAATATACCGCCAGAATGTAGAAGGTGGTATCGGTGCTTCCGTTAAAGGTACAGACCATGTAGCCGGTGAAGGAGTCGGGCCCGTGGGCGTTCATGACCTCGGTCATTACTCCCAGAGCTCCACTTCCGGAGAGTGGCCGGACCAGGGCCACCGGCAACGCTTCTGCGGGCATGCCGATCAGGTTGGTGACCGGACCGATACCCCGGGCCAACAGTTCCAGACCCCCCGATGCCCGGAATATCCCGATGGCCACCAAAATGGCAACCAGGTAGGGAATGATTTTCACGGCGACCTGAAAACCCTCCTTGGCTCCTTCCACCAGCGATTCGTAGACTTTCACTCCGCGAGTCCATCCGAACAGCACCAGTCCCGCGATCAGAGCAGGCAACATCCAAAAAGACATGATGCTGCGCACCAGGTCCATCGCCGGGGTGGTACCAACCTGTTGCGCGATATGCACGGTCAGAGCAGCTAACAGAGCCAGGTAAAAGCCGAGCACTACCGGCTTTCCCCAGCGGGGTCGAACCAGTTCCAGTTGGGACTGGGGCGTCATGGACGCGTCCTCTGCCTGGACCTGATCGGAGGAGGTTGCTTCAACCCGCCGGTCCTGGTCAGCCTGGTTGGATGTCGCTCCTGCCAGGCGATAGCGTGGCGTTCGGGCCAGCAGAGTCGCCGCCACAATCGCGGCTACGGTGGCGCATCCACTGGCAAACCAGGTAGTCGCCAAAATTCCTGCAGCATCCTGGGAGCCGGCCGCCGCTCTCAAGCTGATGACACCCAGGGGCAGCAGCGCCAGGCCGGAGGTGTTGAGAGCCAGGAAGAGCACCATGGCGTTGGTTGCAGTTCCCTTGTCGTTGTTGAGTCGGTCCAGCTCCATCATGGCCTTGAGTCCAAACGGGGTCGCCGCGTTCCCAAGCCCCAGCAGGTTGGAGGTGATATTCAGGATCATGGCGCTCATGGCCGGGTGATCCCTGGGGATGGCCGGGAAGAGGAATCGCATCACGGGATGTACGGCGCGGGCCATCATCCGCAACAAGCCCCCGTCGGCGGCCACTCGCATTAAGCCCAGGAAGAAGGCCATAACTCCGATGAGACCCAGGGCGAGGGTGACGGCCGAGCGGGCCGACTCTAGCACGGCCTTGCTCAACATCTCCATGCGACCCGTGAAGGCCGCCATCAGGATGGAAAACAGGACGATGACAACGAAGATTCCATTCAGCATGAAGTTCCTCGGGAGATGTGGAGAACGGGAGTCATGGGCGCGGCTGTGAGTGTCTGCTTAGGGGAAGAGTTTTTAGTCCTTCAGAACAAAGGTGTAGAGGGAATGCCCGGCCACGATGGAGAAATGCTGTTTGTCGTTGACCAGGTCGGTGATGGGTGAACTGATGACCCTCCCGCCCAGGTCACGGCTCCACTAACGGTAACCGGGGTCACGGAGAAGGCTGCGACAAGGAGTAATCGCACTGCGAGCCCCCCGGGACGACTCGACCCAACGTTGCGAAACGCCTCATCGGAGGCTGACTGACACTTCCCGTAGCGGGGTGTGATGGGCCCGGCTTTCGGAAGAAGATTCCCAAGAAGAGGTCGGGAAGATGCTGAAAAAACGCCCCTTTTCATGATACACCCCGGCTCCGGCGAGAAAGGTGGGCTAGCCGCTCTCTCCCAGCGCGTGGACCTCGTCGGCCACGGCCTTGGCGCCTTCGAAAAAGTGGACTACATCGTCACCGAGGGCAAACCATTGGACTCCCTTTCCATACCACTCCTTGACCGTTTCCAGGTTGCAGCCGATCGAGGCCCCCAGGAATAGGTCGGTTTCGCGAACCCTGGCGAAGACGCTGTCGATGGTTCGGAGCACTTCCGGGTCGCTGTGCTGGCCCAGCTTGCCCATGGAGCCCGTAAGGTCGTTGCGGCCGATCACCACGCCGTCCAGGCCGGGGGTCGCCAGGATCTCGTCCAGATTATGGACGGCCTGGATGTGCTCAATCTGGACAAAGACCATGATTTGCTCTCTGGCAATGGCCAGATATTCCTCCATGCTCTCGATGCCGTACATATTTCGGATCGGGCCAAATCCACGAATGCCTTGGGGCGGGTAGCGACAAGCGGCAACGGCCTTGGCGGCCTCTTCCCCCGAACAGACCATGGGTACCACGATGCCGGCCGGCGCCAGGTCCAGAATCGGCTTGATCAGGACGGGATCGTTCCAGGCGACACGAACGATGGGAGCTGCCTGGGTACCACGCAGCGCGGCCAGATGTCCCAACAATGCGCGAAGATCAAGGTAGGAGTGCTCCATTTCGATCCACACTAGGTCGTTTCCAGCCTCGGCAGCCAGTTCGCTGACGATGGGATCGGTAAGCGAAACAGAGGTTCCCACACAAATCTTGCCTTCCTGCAGGCGTTGCCGGAACCGATCGACGTTGTTGACGGAACTCATTCACTCTTCCTCGTTTGAAGGGGGGAAACGGGCGGGCAAGCACCACCCTACCGCTACGCTCCCGGGGTTGAAGGAACCATGAACCAATGCGGGCAATTTAATCAATGGGCTGTGCGGGTGTCAAGAACAGCGGCCTGGGGGAGAATTTGATTCACATGGATGCACGGGATACACAGGATTTATTCCGGAAACGGCTGACTTGTAGACTTGGACATCCGCAAATGCGCACTCGATTGTCGCCGGAGTCAGCTTCTCGTTCAGCAGCCTCCCGTCCTGATTATGCTGTGCATCCTGTGCCTCCATGTTCAATAATCCGGGAATCCAAATTCACCGGAAAGGGTCCTTGTTCCCCATAGGCCATGAAATTTTGCTGTTTCAACCTCAAAGGGTCTGGCCCGTCGTGGAGGGCGGGGGCGGACGTGGCTGAAACGCAATGATCGGAGGAAATGAGATGGGCGCCCTTTACCTGTTCAGACGAAACCTTTGGGCAACAGCTCTCTGTCTGTCGCTGATTCTACTTCCGGGCGCGGTTTTGCCTGATCGGCTGCCGGGGTCCACCAGCGGCTTACCCGAGGCTCGTCCCGGAGAGGTTGAAGAGAATGGGGCCGCCGAGAGCGAAGAAGCAAGATTCAGTGGCGAGCAGTTGGAGGTGTTTCGAGTGAACCGGCGTTTCTACCGGGCGGTTTCCGACCAGAGCCTCCGAGCCATGGAAAAAGTGTGGCTCCAGGAGCCCTGGGTCCAATGTGTGCATCCGAGTTGGGAACTGCTGACCGGTTGGAAGAGGATTCGCAAGAGCTGGGCCACCATCTTCCGTAATACGGAGCACATGAAGATCCGGGAAACCGAGGTTTCGATCCGAGTGAACGGAGACTTCGCCTGGGTGTCCTGCCTGGAGAACATCGAGAGTTACCGGAACGCCAACTTCAGCCGTTCTCAGGCTCAGGGCACCAATCTCTTTTTTCGTGTCAAGGGGAAGTGGCACTTGGTCCACCACCACGCCTCACCCATCACAGTCAGGGTAGGGGAGGCTCTCTGAGGAATCCCACCTGCTTCAGATCAATTCCTCGATGGGTTGACCGGTCTCATCGTCCAGGGCATTGGCGATCTTTACCGGGCGGCCTATGGGACTCATGTATTCCTTGGTCCAGTCGATTCCCAGGGCCTTGTAGATGGTGGCATAGAGGTCGCCCATGGAAATCATGCGTTCGGCCACATAGGCGCCGCGTTCGTCGCTGGCGCCCACCACCTGGCCTCCACGAATACCGCCGCCTCCGATAGCCAGAGACCAGCAGTGAGGCCAATGGTCTCGTCCGGCCTTTGAGTTGTGGTGGGGCGATCTACCGAATTCACCCATCACAATGACCACGGTGGAATCCAGCAGGCCGCGCTGCTTGAGGTCTTCCAGCAGGGTTGGGAGCGCTCGGTCCAGTCCCGGGACCATCTTGTCCTTGTGGCGTTCGTCGTTGTCGGAGTGGGTATCCCAGCCGTTCAGCTCATGGCCGGCGGCCGTGACGAAGCGGGCGCCCGCCTCAACCAGCCTGCGAGCCAGCAGCAGACTCTGGCCGAAGCTGCCTCGCCCGTAAGCATCTCTGGTCTTTTCGGATTCCTGGCTCAAGTCGAAGGCCTGTCGGGTTTCAGGGGTCAGGATCATCTGCAGGGCTTGTTGGGTGAATCGATCCATAGCCTGGTGCTCGGCCCTTTCGATCTTGCTGCGATACATTCTGTCGACCAGTTTCAACATCGAACGCCGGTCGCGCAGGCGTTCAACCGTCAGGGATTTTGGAAGAGCCAGGTCGGAAATCTGGAAATCCTCCTTGCTGGGATCGGGAACCACCATGGGGTTGAAGGCCGGATCCAGGAAGGCGCCCTTGGTATATTCACCATAGGAAGCCGTTTTCCAGGTGTCGGGAACCAGTACATTGGCGGGAACGTTGTTTCGAGCCCCCAGTTCCTTGGTGACGATGGTTCCCAGGCTGGGAAACTGCATGGCGGCTGTGGGACGGTGTCCGGTCAGCGCGTAATAGGTTCCCTGGCCATGGTTGTTTTCTTCGGTGTGGACCGATCGGAGGAGGGCCAGCTTGTCCATCTGCCTGGCCAACCGTGGAAGCAGCTCGGAAACCTGAATTCCCGCCACGTTGGTTGGAATGGGCTTGAAGCTGCTGTTGGGTTTGGGGTCCCAGGTGTCCACGTGGCTGGGGCCTCCTTCCAGCCAGACCAGGATGCAGGCCTGGGCCTTCGCCTGCCCGCGGGTGTCCTTGCCGCTGGCAGCCTGCAGGCTCCGGAAATTCAGATATTGAGGCAGGCTGATTCCGAGAAGGCTGAGAGAGCCGACTCGGAGGAAGTGGCGTCGCTTCAGAAGCTCCGGAGTAACCGTCAAACACCCTGCTTTTCGCATCATTGTCAATCTCCTGGCGCCCGCATTGGGTGCCATCAAGGCGGCGTCAGTGGTTGAAGGCAAACTCTCGGGAGGTGATCAGACTCCAGACCAGGTCTTCCCAAGCCTGCCTCTTGTCGGAACTCTTGCCCAAGACCGACTCCAGCTCGGACAACTCCAGCGGTGAGGGCAGGCGAGACAAGGCTGCCAGATAGAGCTCCTGAATCACCTCGCGGTGGGAGGCGTCCCTTTGGATCAACTGGTCGAGGCGTCCGCCCTTCCTGGAAATCTTCTCCGTGTAGGTCTTTCCCACCAGCATGTGGAGCGCCTGGTTGAGGCTGGGAGAGGCCTTGACTTCCGGAATCTGCAGAAGATTGGGTCGCCCGTACATCTGCAGAAAATCGGAGGGATAGATGTCGGGCACCTCCAGTTGAATGGCCCGGGTTCCCAGGGGAGCCTGGCCCCCCGGGCCGCTTTCGAAGACTTCCGGGACACCGGTCACCTGGCTGATGGCATCCAGAAGCACCTCGGCTTCCAGCGGCTTGGGGATGAAGTGGGAGTAGTTCAAGGCATCTTCGCGGTTCGACTCAAGGGGAGTCGAGGCAAGCTGGTAGGTCCGCGAACGGGTGATCCGACGCAGGATCTGCTTCAGGTCGTATTCATGGAGCCGGCAGTCCTCGGCCAGTGCCTGCAATAATCCAGGGTGGGTAGGCGGATTGGTCGAACGGAAATCATCCACCGGATCCACCAGGCCGCGTCCAAAAAGGTGGCCCCACATGCGGTTGACCAGTGTTTCGGCGAAGTAGGGGTGAGTCGTGATCCAGCGGGCAAACTCCCGGCGCGGATGCCCGTTGCCCGCGGAGGCGATGGCTTGCCCATCCAGGAAGGCGGGCTTGACGAGCTGCTTGCGACGGGGGTGAATCACCTTCACCGTTTCCGCCGACTCTCCAAAATCCGGTTGGCGGCCGGCGGGATCGTCAAAGAGAACCGACGCCCCGAACCCGGTCCATTCGGTTCGGCTGATCTGTCCGAAGAAGGAGGCCAGCCCCCAGAACTGATCCTGGCTCCACTGCTCGTAGGGGTGGTCGTGGCACTGGGCGCAATCCAGCCGTCTTCCCAGGAAGACCCGTACCTCTTCCGGCATGATATCCGCAGCCTTGGCTTCTTCCCCGTAGGAAAGAAAGTGCCTCGAGGCCCCGCCATAGCCCTGTGCCGCCAGCCGCTCCAGGGCAATTTCCCGATAGGACGTGTTTTGGGCGATGTTCCGCCACACCCAGCGCCAATAGGTGTAGGCGTGCTCAGCCCCCCCGACGGCGCCGGCAGCCACCCGGAAGAGCCGGCCGAAGCGAAAGGTCCAGTAGTCCACGTACTCGGGAGAATCCAGCAGGGCGTCGATCAGTTTCGTTCGTTTTTGAGGGTCCCGGCTGGCGATGAACTCCCGGGCCCGATCGGGCGGCGGTAGCGTTCCCGTCAAATCCAGGCAGACCCGGCGCAGGAACTCGGCGTCGCTGGAGAGCGGCGATGCGGGGATTTGAAAGCGGCTCAACTTGCCGAAGACGTGGTCGTCGATAAAGTTGTGGGGCGGAGGCGAAGGGTTGGTCTGCAATGGTTCGGAGATGACTCCGAAACGTGCGCTGGCGGTATGACCGGCCGTGCGGACAATAATGGTCGTCTCTCCCGTAGACCGGGCCTGGACTCGACCGGAGTCAGTCACCGTCACCACCTCTTCGTTGGTGGACTGGTAGGAGGCCTGTTGGGTCAGGTCCCGGGTTCGACCATCGGCAAGATGGGCGGTGACCAACAACTGGTGGGTGCCCTCGGCATCGAGCACTCGTTCCTCCGGAAACAGGGTCACCTGTTCAACTTCAACCTCTGAATCCTTGCGTTCATAGGGAGCGCCGGACTGAATCCAGTCCAACAAGGTGCGGTAGTCGGAAGACTTGGTGGTCAGGCGTTCTCCACCTCCATGAGGCAAAAGGAGCGTGGGTTTACGCAGCAACAGGCTATTTTCGGGTTGGCTCAGGTCGATGCGCGGGGACTCCGGACCTGCGGATTCCAGGCTCATGACCTGGTAGGTGCCGCCGTTGACGATCCAACGGTAGTCTTCCTTCGGATCCAGGGCGTTGAGGGAAAGTTTGAACCCCCCTCTTCCCTTGACACCCGCATGGCAACTACTGTCGTTGCAACCCCGCTTGGTCAGGATTCCGCCGATATCATGCTGAAAACTGAAGGGTGGCGGCGTTGCCAACGACTGCACCGTCAGCATTGCAGAGGCTGAATGGTTGGCCACATGGGCGTGCAGGGTAGTGCTTCCCTCCGAAAGGGCTGTCAATCGACCTTGATCCTCGATGGTTGCCACCTCGGTGGAGCCCAATTCAAGGGACGAAGCACCCGTCAGGTCGCGTTCCAGTCCGTCGGAATACCTGCCCAGCAAAACCAGCTGCTGGGACGGGCTGAGACCCGAAAGATGAATGTCCTCCGGAACGATCCTCAGCGAAAGCAGGGTTGGGGGAACTGCGGTTTCCTGGCCGTGGGCCAAGCCGGGATCCCATCCGAGGCATATCAGGAAAATCGCCAGGATTTTCGCCAGCGACGGGTAAAGGGGTCTAAGGAGCAACATTCCTCCTGACAAACAACACCTCCCGAGATCAGCGGCGGGAAGTCATGACCTGAGTCTCTTCGGCCGGCCGGACAGCCAGGAAAGGAATCCTTCCTGCCGGCAACGCCGGGCCCACCCTCCCATCCACAACCGGCCGGGCCTTGAGTTCAATGAAGCGCGGGGACCCTGTGATGGGGGTGTCGGGACTTGCCCAGAATACGAGCGTGGTTGCGCTGCGTTGCGGGCGGTGGTGGCGGGGAGATACGACCTCGACACCGAGGGGTCGATACTGGATGCCCCGCATCAACGTCTCGGTCCAGCCGGCTGCGGTACTGACCCAGGCTTGCACGCCGGGGGGAAGGTTGTCGACCGTGAGCAGGACATTTCCCTGAAACCCTTCCTCCTTCTCGCACACCACCACCATTTCCTTGACCTGTCCCGCCTCCAGGTTGATTCGGTCGGTCTTGTCGACGAGCGTGGACAGGAAGGGCGTGACTCCCAGGCTGATTTCAACCCGGCCCAGATGAGGAACCTGCGGGCGTGCCAGGAGCCGATACCTGAACCGGGGTCCTCCTTGCACCGAGGTCAACTCCCGGATCTGCAGGAAGTAGCTGCCCGTTTGCTCGATGGTGAAGATCGTCTTCCGTTCAACCGTTTTGTTGACGTCGTCGCCGTCGCCGCCATATTCCATGTAAATGTTGGAGACCAGCTCGTTGCCGCTCCCGTCCAGGAGCTTGAGCCAGGGGTTGAAATGTGGCAGAGAGTTCCCGGGAGTTTCAATCTCGAAGGCCAGTTTCTGTCC
The DNA here is from genome assembly GCA_028875575.1 of Acidobacteriota bacterium. Classification (NCBI taxonomy): domain Bacteria; kingdom Pseudomonadati; phylum Acidobacteriota; species Acidobacteriota bacterium. The sequence continues at coordinate 35,155 of JAPPDF010000073.1, read as the reverse complement.
GGCTTTGGCCTGAAAACGGAAGAGGTCGATATCGCCGGGCGTCTGGATCCGGCCCTCGATCAGGCCGGGAATCTTCACCGTGCCCGGTCGGTCGAGGGAGTCGTTGGGTTCCACTTCGGGCGCCGGTTCGATCCGGGAAGCACGGGCAGGAGAAGTATTGGAAGCATTGCCTTGGTCAGATACGGATTCGATTGGTCCAGAGAGCGTTCCGTTGACCGCGACCCTACCGGAGCGGTGCTGCAAAAGAGCCAGACGGTTGGGCTCAAGCGGCCGTTGGAAACTTCCCAGTTGTCTCAGGGTGGCGGAGTCCCTTTCCAGCCAGTCGCCCGGATCCGGGTGGGCCAATCTGCCCAGGACCTGGTGGGCATCAGTAGACAGGCGCCGGATAATCCGCAGCTGGTAGCCATGATTGGGATCGCCGGTTCCGGTAAAGGTGCCGACCGAAAGGAAATAGCGCCCCGAGTTCTCAAATCGGTGAGAAATACGCTGGAAGAGGGCGAATCTGCCGGTTGAGCGGGTCCGCTCGTATCGCTGAAAGGGCTCCCAGGTCAGGGCGGGGCCCTCAACGACCAACCGGACCACACGGCTGGGATCGAACCAACTGACGGAACGTTGGTAAAGGGTGATTGCGGCTTGGGCCTGGTAGGTGCGGCTGGGGCCCAGATCCGAACGAACGGCAAAGAGCAGTTCCTCCCCCTGGGAAACGCGGAATGCGTAGAAGTCTCGCTGGCCCTTCTCTGAGAGGCTGCCGTTTACGACCGCGGGGACCGACAGGTATTGCGCCTGTTCCGCGGTCTGGTGCGGGCGGGCGGTTTCCGAAATGATCGGATCGGAGACGACCTGCAGGCCCAGGGCATTGGAGAGTCCCCGCGGAGTGACCAGCCGGAACAGGTGCAATCCGAGCGCGGCCGTTTTCGGTATCCGGATCTTCAAGACGGCCCGGTGATCGGCCTTCGCCGCTTTCCCCAGGTAGTCTTCCGGTTTCTTGTCCTTTTTTTCCGAGGTGGACTGGAGTTTTTCCAGCTTCAGGACGGAGGCGGAGAGTTCTCCGCCCTCGAACCAAACGGTGTGGGTGCCTTGCAGGGCTTCGCCCGAGACCTCGAGGTCGAACGTCGTCCCCTGTTGGCCGCCCAGAGGGAAATGGGAGAGCAGCTTGGGCTCAGTGACTGTTTCGATATCCTGAGCGCTCAGTGGAGCCGCCAGGCACAGGGTAGCGGCAATCAATCTCAAGTACACGGGAACGCTGACCTCGGCACCACAGTCCTGACCCAAAACACTCCCAAGGATACCATAGGAGTAGAGCTTCAGGGACCGCTATTCCCCCGGAACAGGCCCACACCCGGACCCTTTGTCAAGAGCTTGAAGAGTAGAAGTTTTGCCTTTGGCAATGACCGATCCGGAGGGTCAGGCCACCGTCTCGCAGATTGGCCACTTTCCCCGGTCCGCTTTTTGGAAGGGGATTTGAGTCACATCGCTGACCAGCGCTCCCGGTGAGTCCACATATAGAACTTCTTGGGCGAGGGGGGCGAAAGCCGCGTGGAAATGCTGCATCGATTTCACCACCAGGATCCGCCTGGTCCGAGGATCGATGCCCAGATTGGTGAAGGCATCGGTGCCCAGGGTTTGAGTTCGAATGGAGTTGACCACGATGTCGATGCCGCCGGTGCGCAGAACGACGGCGTCCCCAAGAGGCGAGACCGACCGGCCGGCACCGCTGCCGAAGGTTTGACAGGTATTGGGGACCACCTTGGTTACCGTCACTGGAATATCCAGGGGGCGTCCCGAACTCGGTCCCATCTTGCCTCCGAGACGCACATCGAATCGGGCTCCTTCTCCCGCTTCGGTAGCCATGGCTACGGCCATCGGATCCCAGATGCAGGCCACGGCGGCATCCTCGATCCCGCGGTCGATGAGAGCCTCGAGAATGAAGGTGGAGTCTCCGGACGCGCCGCCGCCCGGGTTGTCGGCCACGTCCGCTAGCACCACCGGTCCCCGGCCCTGGCTCAAGGCTTCTCCCAGGGCTTGGTCGATGGTCCTGTAGTCGGGCCGGAGCCCATGACGCAGTTCAAACAGTTGGCGCCCCAGCGATTCTGCCAAGCGGTTTCCTTCCCGGGGTCTTCCATCGGTGACGACCAGGATCCGGGTTCCCATGTCGGCAACGTCCCCCCAGAGAAACCCGTGGGCTATCGAGATCGAAAGAATCTCCTTCTGCTGCTCCAGATGCTTGACTCCGGCCAGATAGCTCTTCATGGGCTCCGAGGTGGTGTGGTAGATGCCCATCATGCGGCAATCGTATAGAGCCATGCGCGGTTGAAGGGTGCCTGAGGCAGTCGCGGACAGGATGTGAAAGAGTTCTCCGGCCCGGTCGGCAGCGTCCGTGTGGGGGTATTCCTTGAAGCTGACGATGGCGGTAGCCTCCTCTACCATCCGACTGGTCAGGTGACAGTGGAGATCCAATTCGGCCCCGACCGGCACCTTGGGACCGACCAGGGCTCGGATACGAGCCAGCAGGTCCCCCTCGCAGTCGTCGTATCCCTCGGCAACCATGGCGCCATGCAGACTGAGTAGAACCATGTCCACCGGCATGGCCCGTCGGAGGTCAGCCAGGATTTCGTCCCGGAATGACTCGTAGACGCGGCCTAGCGTCACTCCGGAAGGTTGGGCAAAGGCACACAGACTCTCCACCACCGACCAGCCGTTTCGTAAGGCCAGTTGGCGCCACAGGATCAATGGAACCGCAAAGAGAAACGGGTCGTGCCCGTGGTTTCCCCCTCTGACGAGGCAGGTTTCCTCAAAGGTGCGGTAACCGGTGGGGAAGGGAGAAAAGGTGTTGGTTTCAGTGCCCAGACAGGCGAGAAAGAGTTTCATGGGTTCCCATCCGCTGGATCACGCCACCGGTCTCGAGTCGAGGGCGTCGATCCCGTTGGTTTCCGGAACACAATGCCTCGATGTTCCCTGGCATGACTCGCCGTTGCTGAGGATTATTCCCCAATCCAGGGCGGGTACGGAAACGTTTTCGGTTCCACCCGGCCGAATCCCAATCTGGAGGAGGACGGGCTCAAGTCCGCACGAGATGGTATGATTCTGCCGTTCCGCGCCATGACAGGTCCGGCCTTCCGATTGCTCTTCGCGAAGCAGTTTCGGGGGGCCGCCGCTTCACCGAAAGGAAGAATCGTGAATCCCAAGACGCTTGCATTGTCCATTGTCCTCGTGATTGCAACTGCCTCGGGCTGTACCCGCAATGCCGGTCCCAGTAACGGGGCTGCCCTGGAAGAGCACTTCCGGCAGTCACTATCCGGAGCGACTCTTGTCGGCCATTTCACGGTGGGGGATCAGAAAAATCTGCGGGAGGAAAAATACACCATCACCAAGGTTTCGAAGATTCCGGGCGGCCTCTGGCTCTTTCAGGTCCGAATTCAATACGGAAATCGGGACGTCACGCTGCCGCTGCCGCTCAATGTCCAGTGGGCAGGGGACACCCCCGTCATCACTCTGACTGACTTGAGCATCCCGAACCTTGGAACCTACACGGCCAGAGTGCTGATCTACCGAGATCAGTACGCCGGAACCTGGAGTGGGGGCGACGTGGGCGGACAAATGTTCGGGCGATTGGTTCGGGACACGAACCCCTGAGTGCCCGGCTAACGGTAGCGTACCGTCAGTTCGACCTTTTCCACCTTCATCCGGGGCTGGGTATCGGCTGCCGGGCGAGTCCGACGAATCCCCAGCAGATTGGTGCCGGCAATCAGCTGCGTGCCCCGCGGTCGAAACGTCAGCCATCCTTCCTCGATCAGGGGCCGAGCCAGTAACGCCCCGTTCAACCTTACCTCAATCTCCCGGTCGATCCCCTTTTCGGGAGGCAGGTTGTAGTAGCTGTCAGGAGGCTGGGCCTTGCGTGCCCGGATTCTTGCCTGCATGAAACGCTTGACGAAGGTTCGCTCCAGCTTTTGTGTATCCGGCAGGGACCGGGCGGCCGGGTCCGACAGCAAGATCCGCAGATTCAGGTCTTTGATCCGGTCGGGCTTCCAGTCCAGGTCGTCCGCCACCTCCAGGCGAAGCAGAGTATCGGCTTTGCCGTCATTGGCCAGATCGGCCGGTAGTTGGGCCATCATGTTGGAGTTGGCATAAAAATATCGGGGAGTATGCCATCGTTCAGGCTCCAGCGAGGGGTGTCCGCCCCCGCCCCGGCGCTGTATCACGAAGGTCTTGTCCCGGTCTCTCAGTGCCGCGGGAATGCCCATTTCCTGATAGGCCTGCAGGTGGGTTTCCCAGACCGGCGTGTCACTCCACTGGGCCGAACGCCAAACGTGGACGACGGGGTCGGGAAAGGGAACTCCGATTCGGGCTGCCGGCTCGGGACGGCCGTATGAGAAGTTGAAGGTGTGGATGCCGTCAGCCCCCTGCCTCCACCAGTTGGCGAAGATCCCGCGAAAGACTTCAATGGGCGGCCATTGGTAGCCGTCACTGCTGTGCCAGTCGTCCAGGCTGGGGTAGAGCTTGATGTCGCGGTGCCGGGTGAAGGATCGGTAGCCCTGAATGTCGACCTCGAAGGAACGCACCCCCAGCGCGAAGAGGTCCACAATCTGTTCGCGGGCCCAAGTTTCCACGTCCAGGCCGTCGAAGTGGGCGCCCTCAACCGTTTCCGGAACCCTGGCCGACAGGAGGAAAGGCCGGTTGCGCTTGCGCTCGAACTCCAGGAGCATGGAACGGAGCTCGCGCATGAACTCCGTGAGGTGGTGGCGCAGTTGCCACTGCCTGCCGGGAGGCAGCACCGGAGGGGCGCGGGCGAAGTCGATATCAATGCCGTCGAAGTCGTAGTTTTCGGCCACTTCCCGCAGGATGCTCAACTTGTAGTCCCTGACGCCCTCAATGGCAAAATTCCACATCCCCGAATCTCTCCAGGGCAAACGGATAAGCCAGTCCGGGTGGGATTCCTTCAGCGAGATCTGGCGGGTGGGCAGGAGGTGAAGGTCGTTGTCGCCCCCGTTGATGCGATAGGCAAAAAATGCTTCCAGCTTTCGTTTCCGCGTTTCTTCCAGAAAGATCCGGACGGGGTCGATACCCTCGTCCAACCATCGTTGGTAACCGGGATGGTCATAGGTCTCGGCGTAGTGGGGCAGGATCTTGCTGGGATACGGCGCCTGATGGCCCTCGCCCCAGTTCCACCACAGGCTGTCGATATGGGTCCGGAAGTGGTCAATGAAATCGAACTTGTAGTCGACCAGATCCCGGATGTCCGGATCGGTAAATGTGGGGTCTCCGTGAATGGCGTCCCGGTTGACCACTACCCTGCGACGGCGGTTGACCGCCGCCAGATGTTGAGCTGAGAGCTTGAATGGCACCAGTAAGTCCTAGAGTCGACGGGGCCGGGGGAGACTGATTCTTCAATCGTGAACAGACTTGAAGACTAGACGGAACGGCGCACGGTGGCAAGACTTTCTTGGCGGAGCCAGGGCATGGATATTCGCCAGGGAGCAGAAAGCGCGAGGAAGGGCCACCAAGCGAGATCGAACTGCTTCAGCGGTCCGCGCCCCCGGGTCAGGCTCCAAGCCGGAAGCCGGTTATGTTGCAGGCGATGGGAACCCCATGTGCTAACGCCTTTGAGAACGGCTTCGCGACGGGGTCTTGCTGGAGCTTCGCGACTCACTGCTTCGGTTGGAGGAACTCGACCTCGAGCGACTGGGGGCCGAAACCCGGGAGGAGCTTCGGCCGGAAGACCTGGAGACCGACGGCGACGGCCGGCTGCGACTGGGAGTGCTGCGGACCCGTGACGAGGATCGGGGCGACGAGGGTCGCGAAGGCGCCGAGACCCGAGAGGAGCTTCGGCCGGAGGACCTGGAGACCGACGGCGACGGCCGGTTGCGACTGGGAGTGCTGCGGACCCGTGACGAGGACCGGGACGACGAAGGTCGGGAAGGCGCCGAGACTCGCGTGGAGCTTCGGCCGGAGGATCCAGAGACCGAGGAGGACGGTCGGCTGTTGCGGGGAGAGCCTTGCCCGCGGATGCTGTTGACCCGAGAGGAACTTCTGGGCGAAAAGCGTGGCGATGGCCGCACCGATGGGACTGAAGGGGAAGATTCCGACGCCGATTCAGCCGAGCCCGGAGTCGAACTTCTGGAAGGTGTCCCACGGGGGATCGTACCTTGGGTGGCGGCGCGGCGGTTGAAGCGTCGCCAGCGCTCGAGCGAGTCCGACCGACTACCGCCATCCGGACGGGCAGCCGTTGGACGCGGAGGACTTGCGGGCTGCCTGACGCTTCGATCAACGTTGCTGCGATCTCGAATCGCCGCCGGACCGGATGGAGTAGGCAGGCTGCGCCGATTGGCAGGTACTACGCCGGATCTGGCGGCCGCAGGCCGCTGGGAGCGCAAGCCGGGGGCCGAGCGCCCGGCCTCGGGTCTGGTGGACGAGCGGGAATTGGCCGGACGAAGGGCCTTGGTGTCGCTTCGCCCCATGGAGTCGACGAATCGGACCATGTCCTGGCGTTGCTGGACGAAAGAGCGACGAGCGATGTTGCGCCGCGCGCGGCCGGTCGAGAAGAACCGGTTTTGAATGTTTGAACCAGGGTTCCGGTGCAGGCGGCGGTCCCTCTGAACGAGTTGACCCTGACTGACGCGATCGGGTACGACTGGAATGCGGCCACGCATCAGGCTGGCCCGTCGCACCTCAGAGGCTTGCAGGGCACGCGCATTCAGAATCTGTCCACGAGAGAAGTGTCGGGCGGCGACCAGGGTGGTGCCATTGCGATGGCGTGCATTGCGGTAGCTGTTGTAGATGTTAATCCGGTTGTTGACCAGGATGGTGGAGCCGCCCCTGCTCCGTCCTCGGCCGTAGCGGGAGCGACGCCCATACCAGGGGTAGTAGGGCTCCCCGGGGGCAAGCGGAATCCAGCCGTAATATCCATAGCGCGAACCCAAGCCGATTCCTAGGCCGCCACGGCCGTCAAAGCCGAAAAAGGCTACCAGCGCCGGCTGCCAATAGTGACGGGAGTAGAAGGATCCGGGGTACCAGCCCCAACCGAAACGAGCGTGGCGGAACCAGCGCCCGTAATGGTAGGGCGCCCAGCCCCAGGGGTCGTGACTGACCCAGGTCCAGCCATAATAGTCCATCCACACCCATCGACCGTGCCGATAGGGCGCCCAACCCACCGCAACCGACGGAAACCAGCAACGGCCGTAGCTGGGAACGTAGGCCCAATGGCCATGATCGTCCAGATCCTCAACGCCGTAAACGCTCCTATGCACGTAGCCGTAGGCCTTGGACTTCATGAGGTTCCGGTCCCGCTTGATGTTCCAAAGGTCCCAGTCGTCCCGGGGATCGGCCTTGGCCACCTGGAATTCGATGTCCTGATCTCCCTTGCGGACGATCATGCGTTGACCGGATTTGAGTGTTTCGCTGCCGCTTGCCGAGGCGACCTCGGCCCGTCCCTTCCTCACGGTGACAGTCACGCGATCAAGACCGACGACTTCCACTCGGTAGCGTCCGTTCTTTTCCGGACGAACCGCGGCCAATGGGGTCTCAATATCAACGTCGGCATCGCCGCCCCTCAATTCGCTGTAAGTGAGTACGCCGCGCTCAAGTTGAATCCGGAAGGTTCGGTGGCCCAGGTTGGCCAGTCGGACCTCGGACAATTCGTTAAGGCGCAGAAAGTTGGAGTAGTCCAGTTGGACTTCGGCACGGGAGGCCAATCCAGCAGTCAGAATATCGGCCTCCACCAGCGGCATGTTGACGGTGGCCTGAATCGAATCTCCCGATTCGCCTCGCTGCACGGTGACGTCGCCCTTGGCCAGGCTGAGCCTGGCGACGCCCAGCGCCGGACCGGTCTCCTGCGACTGTGCCAGTGCCGAGTGATTGATAGACATGGCAACGAGGGAAAACAGAACCAATATTCCACGTCGACTTGTCATGGCTGATGACCTCCCGGTCGTAGCTGCGGAATTTACTTGTCTGAAGCGTACGGACACGGCGGAAGGACCTGCACTCGACCAGTATACCTGGAGAGAAGCGGTGTTTCCATGTCAGGCCCTTCCTGCTTGAGAGATTTTTGAGTCAAATGGCCGGTGGACGAAAACCGGATCGAGTGCAGTGGGTGGGATGCGTGGGACCGAACGAGGTGTTGCCTGAGGGCCAAAGGGAGCACTGCCGACAATAGTCCATATAATCAGTCTTTTGAGATAGGATAGACAGTGGGCCGAAGGCTTCGACGGGAAGGTAATGATGGCGTGATTGCGCCCGATGGGGCGATTTGACGGCAACGGGCGCAACCCTGTGTGTTCAAATAAGTTGAATCATTAAGTAAGTTAGCATAACGTTGCGTTTTGCTTTCAGCGCGGTTCAACCGCGTTTCCTTCCCGGCGTTCCGGGTCATGACAGGAAATTCGGTTTGAGGCTGCTCATCAAGTCGGGAATATGGCAAGGAGTTCACTAATGAAGTACCCCGTCCTCTTTCTTGTATTGCTTTCTCTGGTCGTTTCCCTAACCGGACTGCCGGATCAGGAAGAGGACTGGCCACAGTTCAGGGGGCCGGGAGGCCAGGGTCACGCTTCCGCCCGTGGTCTCGCAAAGGAATGGAGTGAAACCAAGAATATCACCTGGAAGGTGCCCCTTCCGGGAAACGGCTGGTCGTCACCGGTCATTCAGGGCGAAAAAATCTGGTTGACCGCCTCGGTGGACGAAGGACGTTCGCTGCGGGCCTTGTGTCTGAGCAGGAGTGACGGAAAACTGATCCATGACCTGGAGGTATTCCGCCAGGAGCAGGCGGGCCGCATCCATTCCAAGAACAGCCATGCCTCTCCCACTCCCGTTCTGGACGGGGACAGAGTCTATGTCCACTTTGGAGCATTCGGCTCGGCCAGCCTTCGCAGCGACGGCAGGATCCTTTGGAAACATCGGTTCGACTACGATCACCGCCACGGACCGGGCGGTTCTCCGGTCCTGTTCGAGGACCTTCTCATCTACAACTGCGACGGCACCGACGTACAGTTCGTGGCAGCCTTGGACAAGCATACCGGGAAGTTGAGGTGGAAAAAGACTCGCGAGGGTCGGATGGCATACTCGACCCCCTTGGCCATCGAGGTGGAGGGCAAGCCCCAGTTGATCAGCACTGGTGGCGATCGAGTCGTGACCTACCACCCACTCTCCGGGGAGGAGATCTGGTCGGTGCGCTACGACGGGTTTTCCCTAGTCCCTCGCCCTGTTTTCGGCCTGGGTTTGGTCTATATCATCTCGGGGTACCCGCATCCCGTGCTCTACGCAATCCGTCCCGATGGCCAGGGCGACGTGACCGATAGTCACGTGGCCTGGAGCTTGAAACGAGGGGTTCCGTTGAATCCCTCTCCCTTGCTGGTGGGAAAGGAACTCTACATGGTCAGCGATCGCGGTATTGCATCCTGCGTGGACGCCCGGACCGGCAAGCACCACTGGCAGGAAAGGCTGCCTGGAGAGTACTCGGCTTCGCCGGTGTATGCCGAAGGGAAAATCTATTTGCTGAACGAATCAGGAGAGGCGACCGTCCTGGAGGTTGGGAGGGAGTTCAAGAAGCTGGCCAGCAACCGGTTGCCGGGTCGCACCCTGGCCTCGTTCGCCGTGCACGGCCGCGCCATCTACTTGAGAACCGACAGCCACCTCTATCGGATCGAACGGTCGACCAGTTAGTTGATCTTGTAAGTCTTGTCATACACGAAGCGGCCCGGTGAGAAGTGCGGGCGTAGGAGTCTAACGATGACCAAGCTCCAGCTGCAGAAACTTGGAGGGGTCTGGTCGGCCACGCCAACGCCGTTTACCAAGGATTTGAAGGTCGACACGGTGGCTGTCAAGAAAATGGTGGAGCACCATTTGCGCTTGGGAGTCCGGGGGCTTTTCCTGGCCGGCACTTGCGGAGAGGGTCCCTGGATGCCGGATGTGGAGCGACGGAGACTGGTGAGGGCGGCCCGCAAGTATTCTCGAGACCGGCTGATGATTGCGGTGCAGGTCACCGACAACTCGGCCAGTCGCGTGGTCGCCAATATTCGGGCCGCCAAGGCGGATGGAGCCCAGATTGCGGTGGTCGCGCCGCCGCTTTTTTTTCTCAATGCCAATCCCCAGACACTGACCAACCACTACCGTCAGATTCTGAGGGAGAGTGAGTTGCCCATCGGAATCTATGATCGTGGGCGCCACAGTTCGGTGGTCATCCCGGAGTCGGTTCTCGCTACCATTTATGCCGACCGGCGGGTGATCATGGTCAAGGACAGCTCGTCCGACAATCAGCGACGGGAGATTGCCCTGGCCGCGCGGCGGAAACGCCCCCGATTGCGCCTGCTCAACGGCAATGAATTTCAGTGTCTGGATTACTTGAGAGCCGGATATGACGGCCTGCTGCTTGGCGGCGGAATCTTTACGGGTTACCTGGTGGGTCAGATGATCCAGGCGGTTGCGGCCCACGACTATGCCCGTGCCGACAGAATACAGACTCGCACGACACGCATGCTATACACAGTCTACGGCGGCGACCGGCTGGCCTGCTGGCTCTCGGGCCTGAAGCGCCTTCTGATGGAGTTGGGCGTGTTCCGGAACTGGTCCAACTACCTGGGCTATCCTCTGGACCGTGCCTGTATCCGCAACATCAAGCGGATCGTCGCCGAGAACCGGGACGTCCTGCTACCGTCCTGATCCTGACGAAGCCAGAAGACGATTGTCCGGTTCCATTCCAAGAGTAGGGCATTCCCAAATCCAACCTTTAGAACCCGATGCCTCCCCACAGGGATTGTTGCATTTGTCTGCCGCCGCTGGTGATCTCCAATTGAATCGGGAATCGAGGAAAACACCTTCGCTCCCAACAAGTCGCAAAGCCGATGAACCCGGGAGGTTGGGTTGAACGCCGCCAAGAGAGCCATTCTCCCTCAGGGCGGCGTACGCATTGGCGCCGACGTTGGTGGCACCTTTACCGATGTGGTGGTCTTGGACGGGCGGGGAAATCTACACACTCAAAAGGTGCCGTCGACCCCTCCTCACTTTGAAGAGGCCGTCATCCGCGCCATCGGGGCTTGGCTCGGCTCAACAGGGATTTCCGGCGCTCGCGTGAGGGAAGTCGCCCATGGTACGACGGTGGCGACCAATGCCGTGCTGGAGCGTCGGGGGGCAAGAACGGCGCTGGTCACCACCAAGGGGTTCCGGGACGTTCTGGAGTTGAGGCGGATTCGGGTGCCTGTGCTCTACGACTGGTTCTTCCAGAAACCAAGGGAACTGGTGGAGCGCTATCTGCGTTTCGAGGTGGATGAACGTGTCCTGGCCAACGGGGACGTTCAAGTAGGCCTGCGGGAGTCGGAGCTGTGGGATCTCAAGAAAAAACTGGAACAGGAGGCCGTGCAATCGGTGGCCGTTTGCTTTCTCCATGCCTACGCCTACCCTGAACATGAAATGATGGCGGGTCGCTTCCTGAGGAAGCACCTTCCCCATCTGACAGTTTCGCTCTCATCCGAGATACTGCCCGAGCGCAAGGAATACGAACGAACCGCTACGACCGCGGTCAATGCCTACGTGCGCCCGGTGATGCGCGGCTATCTGAATGCGCTAAGGAGAAGTCTCCGCCGGATGGATATCGAGGCCCCCCTGCTCATCATGCAGTCGGCCGGGGGCTTGACACCCGAAGACGACGCAGCCTCCCGTCCCGTTTTCGTCCTGGAGTCAGGTCCCGCCGCGGGAGTCCTGGCAGCCGCTACCACCGCAGGCAGGATGGGCCTGGCCAACGTGATCACCTTCGACATGGGAGGAACCACCGCCAAAGCCTCCATGATCGAGGAGGGACGGGTTGGCTACCATTCCGAATATGAAGTCGGTGCCTCCTTGTCCACCGGCAGTCGGCTCATGGGCGGCAGCGGAGAGCTCATTCGCGCACCCAGCCTGGACATCGCCGAAGTGGGGGCCGGGGGAGGCAGTATGGCCTATCTGGACCGGGCCGGCGGGCTCCATGTCGGTCCCCGAAGCGCCGGAGCTGTTCCGGGACCCGCCTGCTACCGGCAGGGAGGAAAGGAACCGACGGTAACCGATGCCAACGTGGTCCTGGGCTATGTCCGCCCCGGGCCGCTGGCCAACGGGGAGGTCCATGTCGATCCGGAGGCCGCACGGCGCGCCATTCAGGACCGGATTGCCGGTCCGCTGGGAGTAGGACTGTTCGAGGCTGCCGAGGGGATTCACCGCATAGCCAACACACGCATCATGAAAGCCCTGCGGGAAGTCTCAACCGAACGGGGAAGGGATCCCCGCGAGTTTGTGCTGATGGCCTTCGGGGGGTCGGGGCCGGTCCACGCCGCAGGCCTGGCTGAGGAACTTTCGGTTCAAAGGGCCATGATCCCGGAACTGCCGGGCCTCTTCAGCGCGCTCGGCCTGCTTTACTCCGATGTCGAGCGCCACGGAGTTCGGAGCTGCCTGCTCTCCGTTGAATCCCTCTGTCCCCGGGAAATCGAACAGTTGCGAGAGACACTGGAAAAGGACATGCTGGCCTGGTTCCGGCGAGGACACTATTCCGGAGAACGAGTTCAGCTCGCCTGCAGCGTGGATATGCGATTTCGGGGACAGACCTCGGAAATCAGGGTTCCACTCCCGGCCAAGCCACTCACGCCTGAGGATGTCGACACCCTTCGCCAAACCTTTGAGGCTGAGCACGAGCGGCTCTACGGACATCGGTCCGCCGCCGGCCACACGGTCGAAGTCCTTGCGGTGCGCCTGGTGGGGAAAGCAATGCGGGACCAGACTGAGGGGTTTCCCGAACCCGTTAAGCTCCAAGGCGAAGCGGCGCCCAGCCGTATGGCTTACTTCGGTTCGCGGTGGGGGGCGATTGATACCCCGGTAGTTGCCCGAACTTCTCTCCGGGAGATCACCCAAGGCCCGCTGTTGATCGACGAGTATGACACGACCGTCGTGGTGCCACCCGCGACTCGGGTCTGGCTCGACGACCTTCAGAATGTCGTCATGGAAGGAGCCGGCTCCCACCAATGAGCATGCGCGACCCGGCAGGCCACGCCGATCCGATCACTTTGGCCATCATGCAACACGCCCTGGCGTCGGCGGCGGACCAGATGGCGATCAGCCTCTACCGCACGGCCTATTCCACCATCGTTCGGGACTGCCTGGACTTTTCCACATCTCTTTGCGACGCCGAGGGAGAGATGATCGCCCAAGGCGTCACACTCCCGCACCACATCGCGTCGGTCCCGTTCGCCATGCGGACCTTGTTAAAAAAATACGGACACGAAATCGATCCCGGGGATGTGTTCATTCTCAACGATCCCTTCGACGGAGGCATGCACATTCCCGATATCTTTGTGGTCCGCCCCGTCTTCCGGGAGGACCGTCGGGTCGGTTTTGCCGTCAGCACGGCTCATCACGCGGACCTGGGAGGGCGCCTGCCCGGGAGCGCGGCTTGCGATAACACCGAGATCTTCCAGGAGGGACTGCGAATTCCCTGGCTCAAGCTTTATCGGCGAGGCCGTCCGGACGAAGCCATCTTTGGGTTGCTGGCTTCCAACGTCCGGATTCCTGAAGTGACTCTGGGAGATTTGAGAGCCCAACTGGCCGCTACCTACATTGGAGCGAACTCCGTCCTGAAGCTCATCGAACGCTACGGCCTGGAGACATTCCAGGGGTGCTGTCGAGACCTTCTGACCTACACCGAGCGCCTGGTTCGCTCAGAGATCGCCTCCTGGCCGGACGGGTCCTCCAGTTTCACCGACCATATGGATAGCGATGGAGTCGGCGGGCCTCCCGTCCGGTTGCAGGTGACCCTGACCGTGAGCGGCGACACCTTGACCGCCGACTTTTCCGGGACCGATCCCCAAGTGCGCGGCGGCATCAACTGTACGCTCTCGTTTACCACCTCGGTGGTCGCGGTCTGCCTGCGATCGGTCATTCAAGCGGAGATTCCCAACACTGCCGGCATGTTCAAGCCAATCAAAGTCATTGCCCCGGAGGGCACCGTGGCCAACGCCAGCATGCCGGCCGCATCCTCGATGCGAGGGGTTACCGGGTTCCGTCTTTCCGACACCGTGCGGGGCGCCCTGGCCGGATTGCTGCCCGACCGCGTGTTCGCGGCCGGAGAAGGGGGCAATTCACTGCTGATTTTCGGGGGAAAGCGACCGGAAGGGAAGCCCTACGTGTTTTATGAGCTGGTCACCGGGACCTGGGGTGGGCGCCCCGACAGGGATGGGAACGACGGATTGTGCAATCCCTCCAACGTCGCCGGCAACATACCGGTCGAGCAGGCCGAAAGCGAGTACCCGCTGTGCATTGAGCGTTACGGGCTGGTCCGGGACAGCGGGGGAGCGGGCCGGTTTCGAGGAGGTCTGGCCATCGAGCGCAAGTGGCGCCTTCTGGCTGGAGGTTCCACCCTGTCCATCCGCTCCGATCGGCGAGACCACCGGCCTTACGGACTCAAGGGCGGGAAGCCGGGTGCGCCCTCCCTGAGTGAGGTGGACGGGGCCGGCGGGGTTGAAATCCTGCCCACCATGATTTCGACCTCGATCAAGGCCGGAGACTCGGTCTATCATCGATTGGCCGGCGGTGGAGGATGGGGAGATCCCCTCACCAGAGATCCGGCGGCGGTGGCTCGAGATGTCAGAAACGGCAAGGTTTCCTCGGGTAGCGCTCGACGGGACTACGGCGTCGTCCTGGATGGGTTCGGCCAAGTGGATGCGGTGGCTACGGCGAGCCTGCGGCAGCAGGTGAAAAGTCGTTTGGATAAATGATGAATGATGAAATATGAATGATGAATCATTTTCTACTCCTGTGTTTCAGCGTTTTCACACTCGTGACCACTCGGGCACCGGTCAGAAAACATCGTGCCATTCCCCTGCCTCCTCAAGTGGAAGGGTGAGTGATGGTGGAATCAGGGAGGAGCCTTCAGAATGAGTTGCGATCTGATCCTGCGAGGTGGGGAGGTGCTGGACGGGACGGGGAAACCGCCCTTTCGGGCCGATCTGGCAGTCACGGACGGGCGGATCTCGGAGGTTGGATCGATCGGTCGGGTCGATGGCGCTGCCGAGTTGAATATTGCCGGGCTGTGGGCAAGTCCGGGAATCATCGATATACACAGCCATTCCGACTTCACGCTGATCGTCGATCCTAGGGCCGTGAGCTCGGTCATGCAGGGGGTCACCCTGGAAGTGATCGGCAACTGTGGCCACGGCTGCGCCCCCATCGTGGACCCCGAGCGAGCCCGGTCCAACATCTATGGCTGCCACGCCGCGGACGACATCGGTTGGCGCACCATGGCCGGGTACCTGGAACGCCTGGAAGCGGGCCAGCCTGCGGTCAACGTGCTGACGCTGGTGCCGAATGGTCTGCTTCGACTGGCGGCGGTCGAGGATGTCAGCAAGCCCTCTACTCCGGCGGAACTGAGCCGCATGAAGCGGTTGCTGTCCCAGTGCCTGGAAGAAGGCGCCTTCGGGCTTTCGACAGGATTGGAGTACGGACCCGAGAAGGCCTGTCCCGAGGAGGAAATCGTCGAGTTGTGCCGTCTGGTGGCCGACGCCGGGGGATTCTATTCCACCCACACTCGGAATCGGGCCGGTGAGGTGGAAGAGACTATCGCGGAAGCCATTCGAACCGGCCGGGCTTCGGGAGCGGCACTGCAAATCTCCCACATCCAGGTGGTGGCCAGACTGGCCGATGACGGACAGCAGGCCTACCGGCAGGCCCTGGGGATGGTGGATGAAGCCCGCGGGCAGGGTCAGGACGTGGGATTCGATATGCATACCCGCTTGTTCGGAACCACCAATCTGAGAACGGCGCTGCCGCCCTGGTCTCTGGAAGGAGGTCCCCAAGCCGTCGCCGCGCGTCTGCGGGATTCCGGGGTTCGAAGCGAGCTCAAGACCTACCGGAGTCATCTTCGCTCACTGGTGCAGGACGACTGGGAGCGAATTGTCATTTTCGATTCTCTGGCCTACCCGGAGTTTTCCGGAAAGAGTATCGGGGAGATCGGCCGACGGATGGGTGTCGAACCTCTCGACGCCGTCTATGATCTGTTGCTGGCGGAAGTCGATGATATCCACCGACTGATGGTGATGGCCCTGACCTACCGACTGGACGAAAATGAACTGGCCTTTGAGCATCCCCATTGCATGGTGGGCTCGGACGCCACCGCCCTGGCCACCGACGGACCTCTGCGGGACCGATCCTTCCACGGGGCCTACACCTGGGCCTCCTGGTTCTACCGGCACTTTGTGCGCGATACGGGAAAGCTCCGCCCCGAAGAGGCGATTCGCCGCTTGACCTCACTTCCGGCCGGCCGCCTGGGATTGAAGGACAGGGGCGTCATCGAGAAGGGAGCTTGCGCGGATCTGGCAATATTCGATCCGCAGGCCTTCAGCGAGCGGGGCACGACCTACGAACCCAACCAGACCGCCGTCGGCATGACTCACGTGGTCGTGAACGGTGTTCTGACTGTCAGGGACGGTCGATTGACGGGAAATCGCGGCGGGCGGGTGTTGCGCCGTCAATAGCAGCCGTCAACAGGGAAGCATGTCCACGGCAAAACCATCTCCTGCGATTCTTTGCGTCGCCCCCAACGGGGCACGCAAGACCCGCCGGGACCATCCCGATCTGCCCACGACGCCCGCTGAACTGGGGCGAGCGGCTGCCGAGAGTCTGGAGGCGGCAGCGGCCATGATCCATCTGCATGTCCGGGACCATAATCTGGCCCACATTCTGGACGTGACGGCCTACCGAGCCGCCATCCAGGCTATTCGCTCCCAGGTGGGCGACCGTCTGGTGATTCAGGTTACCACCGAGTCCTGCGGCCTTTACCGTCCGGAGGAGCAGATGGACCTGGTTCGGGAACTCAGGCCCGAGGCAGTGAGTCTTTCCGTCGGGGAAATATTCTCCAATCCGACATCTGAATCCGCCGCGGCTGAATTCCTCGAGTGGCTGAGGGCGGAAGGGATCTTTGCCCAGTTTATCGTTTTCGACGCGGATCAGGTCAGGTTCCTGGTGCGACTCATTCACCGTGGAGTCGTTCCACATTCCGCCCCCTGCGTCCTCTTTGTGCTTGGGCGCTATACCCCGCATCAACAATCGGAACCCACTGACCTGGATCCGTTGCTGGAGGTCAGCCCCTTTCGGGAGGGGTGGTTCCTGTGCGCCTTCGGAAAGCAGGAGTTGGCCTGCATGGACCGCGCCCTGGGTCGGGGCGGACACGCCCGGATCGGATTCGAGAACAATCTCTACAGACCCGACGGCGCCCGAGCCGCCAGCAATGCAGAGCTGGTGAGGCTGGCGGCGACCCGTGCGCTGCAACGGGGACGGCCTCTTGCCAACGCCGATCAGGCCCGCGAGCTGTTTGCAAGGCTCTTGTAGGAGCGTTCGGAATTCAGTGTGTTTCAGGAAAGGAATTCAACCAAGAAGGGAGGAAGAGCATGCCCCACTTTCTAGGAGACAGAGTGTATCTGAGGGAATACCTGCTGAGCGATGTCGAGGCCCTCTACCAGTGGCGAACCCTGGATGAGATCGTATGGTGGACGGGTTCCTATGTCTGGCCCGAATCTCTGGAGCAGGCTCGAGCCTTTGTGGAGGCTCAGGTCAACAACGTGGACCCCGCCAACCGAAAATTCGCCATCTGTCGCCGGGAGGACCACAAGTATCTGGGCCATATCGGCTATGAATATCTGGATCTGCGGCGACAGAACACCGAGGTGGGAATAGTCATTGGAGATGTCACTTCGCTATCCAAGGGCCTGGGTGAGGAAGCCCTGCGGCTGTTCCTGAAAGTCTGCTTCGAGGAGTTGAACCTGCACCGCGTCGGTCTCAGGGTGATTCGAGCCAACAAGCGGGGTTATCGCTGCTACCGGAAGTGCGGGTTCCAGGAGGAGGGGGCTCTGCGGGACTGGCACTACTCCCGGGGCCAGTGGCATGACCTGATCCTCATGGGTATCCTCAGGGATGAATATATGGCAGGTTTGAAGTCCTGATGGAGGTTATGGGCGGCGTCGTTTGCCGCCAAGAGGTCGGCCCGCTCGGACCGGCTCCAATTTTCTGGCGAGGGGAAAAGCAATGGAAATGAGGTCATTGGGCCGCAGCGGCATCGTGGTCAGCCGACTCGGCCTGGGCTGCGCCACATTCGGTAGGGAAATTGACGAGGCCACCTCGTTTCAGATCATGGACGCTGCCCTGGAACGCGGCATTACCCTTTTCGATACCGCTGAGGCCTACGGCGGCGGGCAGGCCCGAGAATATCGGCGCGACAACCTGGGAGTCGAGGACGTGCGCGAGGTGAGCGGCGAAATGTACTCCTCGGAGAAAATTCTGGGCCGTTGGCTGAAATCCCGGGGGGTGCGCTCCCGGGTCACCATTCAGACCAAGGTATCGGCCAACAAGAGCCGGCAGGAAGTAGAGGAGGCCCTGGAAGCCAGCCTGCGTCGTCTCCAGACCGACTACATTGATCTCTACCTGTTCCACAAGTATGATCCCGGCGTCCCGTTGGAAGAAGGTTTGGCGGCGCTGGATCGAGGAGAGAAGGACGGCAGGATTCGCTGCAGCGGATGCAGCAATTTCTCCGACGCGCAACTGTCGGAAGCTCTCGGACTGAGTCGTCGGACGGGCTTGCCCCGCCTCGGGGTCATTCAACCCATCTATAATCTGGCTCGCCGCGAGATCGAGACGGATCTGCTGCCCCTGTGTCAACGGCAGGAGGTCGGGGTGGTGACCTACAGTCCGCTGGGGGCGGGATTCCTGGCCGGAAAGTACACGGCCGATCAGGCCGAGATTCCCAAGGGCACCCGCTTCGACGTGATTCCCGGCCACGTGGACGTCTATTTCCACCCGCGCAGCTTTCGGGTCGTCGAGCAACTTCGGCAGATGGCGGACCGAACGGGTCTTTCCATGGTTCAACTGGCCATGGGGTGGGTCCTCAAGCGGGAGGGGGTCGACTCCGTGCTGATCGGAGCTCGCCACACCGGCCATCTGGACAATGCCTTGCAGTCCCTGGAGATGGATTTCCCGCCTGAATGGATGGTGGAAATGAACTCCTGGGACTAAGCAAGGATGGTTGTGCGTACTGTGGTATTTCCGGCAAAGGCCTGTCGGAATTCCCGGACAGTTTGACACCATAAGGACGAAAGGGAGGCGTACATCTAATGAAACGCGTTGGTGTTATGGGATTTATCCATGAATCCAATACCTTTGCAGTCACCCCCACCACCTACAAGCACTTTGAACAGGTCAGCCTGACCCGGGGCAGGGGGCTGATAGAGCGCTGGACCGGAGGCAATCACGAACTGAGTGGCTTTCTGGAGGGCGCCCAATCCAACGGTTTGGAGCCCGTTCCGCTTGTGGCGGCCTTCGCCATGCCGAGCGGCACCATAGTCCGGGAGACCTTCGACGCCATAGCGGATGAGACGGTCGAGGCTCTGAAGGCGGCCCTGCCCCTGGACGGCCTCTATCTGGCATTGCACGGGGCCACCGTGTCGGAGGAATTCCCCGACGCCGACGGCGAGATGGCTCGGAGGTTGCGGGAAATCGTGGGGCCGGATGTCCCCGTCGTCATGACGCTGGACCTGCATGCCAACGTTTCTCCGGGAATGGCGGCCAGTACCGACGCCACCACCATTTATCGTTCCAATCCCCATCTGGACCAGAAAACCCGAGGACTGGAAGCCGCTTCATTGCTCGGCCGGACGCTGCGGGGAGAGATTCGACCGGTGCAAGCCCTCGAATGCCCGCCACTGATCATCAGCATCGCCAAGCAGTACACGGACGAGAATCCGTCCAAGGGGTTGTACGAGGATGTTGAGTCGGTCTTGCGGTGGCAGGGAATTCTGTCCGCCAGCGTGGCCATGGGATTTTCCTACTCGGACGTGGAGGAATTCGGGGCCAGCTTTCTGGCCGTGGCTGACCGCGACCGAGACCTGGCCCGCAAGGCGGCGCGCTGGATGGCCCAACGGGCCTGGGACCGGCGGGAGGAATTCCAGGCCGACCTGCCCGATGCGGCCGAGGCGGTGGCCATGGCCATGCGGGTCCCCGAGGCCCCGGTGGTGCTGATGGATATCGGTGACAACGTCGGCGGCGGAAGTCCGGGAGACTCCACCGTCGTGCTGGCCGAAATCGTGGCCCAGAAAGCCTCCAATGCCATGGTGGTCCTGTTCGATGCCGGGTCGGTGGCCCGCTGCGTGGAAGCCGGGGTTCGCAACCCGGTGAAGCTGGAGGTCGGAGCCAAGACCGATGACCGGCACGGCTCCCCGGTCCCCATTCAGGGCCGGGTGCGGATGATCTCGGATGGCATCTTTCAGGAACCGGAAGTGAGGCATGGAGGCTGGGGTTCCTTCGACCAGGGGGTGACGGCGGTCGTAGAGACCCCCGAGCAGCACACCCTGGTGCTGACCAGCGTGAAGATGGCTCCGGTGAGCCTGGAGCAGGTCAAGAGCCTGGGAATCAAGCCGGAATCCAAGAAGATCCTGGTGGCCAAGGGTGTGATTGCCCCCAGAGCCGCCTACAATCCGGTCGCGGCCCGGACCATCCTGGTGGACACGCCGGGGGCCACCTGCGTGAATCCGGCCAGTTTCACCTACCACCGCCGCCGGCGCCCGCTCTATCCACTGGAGTTGGAAGCGCAGTATCCGAGTAATGAAGTTTGAAGTGAGAAGTGAGGAGTGTGAAGTATGAAGTTGGAAGTTTGAGGTGTGAAGAGGTGGACGGCGGAGGGTTTGAGGAGCAGACAAGCGCCTTGTGACGTGGTTGCACTTTAAGCATCAGGACCGAGATCAGCAAGGTGATTAATGCTCCAATCAGATCACTCTTCACTCTCCACCCTTCACCCATCAAACTTCACCCTTCTCACTTCACACTTCAAACTTCACTCTCCGTTCCATCGGTTGCAATGGGCTTTCCGATATTGATAAGGTTAGCAGCCCTGAACGCCAGTCAAAGCAAGTCGGTTGTCCCTCTGACAGCGAGTCCCCGCGAGGTTTGAATCGATGCGCCCTAAACGGTTTTCGAGTCCTTGTTCTTCGTCCCGCCCTTCACTGTCGGCGAAGGCCGTCTTCTTCACTCTGGTGATCCTGGGATGCCTGGCCTGGAGTTTGCAGCCGGGGCGGATTCAGGCCGATAAGCACCCGGGGCCGGAGTTCGTCGACCTTTCCCTCATGGTTGCCCCAGAGTTCCCCTGCAGTTGGCCCGGCGCCGGGCCGGGATTTCAGATCAACCACTACCGGCGGATCGGTCCGCTCAGCGCCTACAACTCGGATATTCTGACGCTGGATGAGAACGTGGGCACCCAGTTCGACGGACCGACCCATTCAGTGGCGCCCCCCGATTCCGGGAAACCCAACGCCGGGCCCTACGGCCTGGTAACCGGGGACAAGGTGCCGGCCTGGCAGTTTGTGGGAGAAGCCTGCGTCATCGACATTCGGGAACTGCTCGACAGCGCACCCAATGGCCACAGCTCCCTGGTCGAAGCCAGGCACGTGCAGGCCTGGGAACAGCGGCACCGCCCCCTGGGACTTGGCGATGCGGTGCTCTTCTACAGCGGTTTCAGCGACCGCTACTACCGTCCCTTTCCGTCGGGACGTGGATTCGTCGCCGATCCCCTGGAGGGCAGGACGCCGGGTTGGCCCGACCCCACTCCCCAGTGCATGGAGTACCTGGCGACCCGAAAAGTGATGACGCTCGGCACCGACAGCCCCAGCATGGGGCCGATCCCGGGACCCATCGCCGAGGAGACTCACTATGCCGGTCTCAAGCACGGAATGATCTGGACTGAAGGAGCGACCCGCCTGGGGAAGCTGCCGACAACCGGGGCCCTCTACTGTACCGTCGGCCTCAAGCATTCCCAGGGGATCGGCGCCGAATCCAGGGCATTCGCCATCGTGGGCCAGCCCTTGGCCGGGCAGTTGATCGAGTCGGCCAGGAACAAGCGGGTCATCGACCTGTCGGTGCTGCTGGCCGACAATCTCCCGGTTTGGTGGCCCGGCAGGGGAGTCGGCAACAACCGTCATCCCTATCTGCGGAATATCATCCCCCCCTACGGGATGAAGCTCCACCACCTGGACAGTCATACCGGCACCCACCTGGTGCCGCCGGCCTACGCCCTGCCCCCGCCCGGTTTCGACAACCAGACATACGCGCCGGAGGTGCGGCAGTGGCTGGCGGCCTACGAACGGCGTTTCGGGAAGAGGGGGACCAGTCGGGTGACCACGGAACAGGTGCCGCTTTCCCAGACTTGCGGTTGGGCTCGGGTCATCGACGTGCAACATCTGATCGGGTCCACCTCCAAGGATCAGTGGCCAGCCTCCCCGGAAATCACTCCTGAGGTCATTCAGGAGTATGAGGCCAAGCATGGACCTCTCAAGAAGGGGGAGATCGTCATTTTCCGCAGCGGTTACAGCGACCGCTATTTCAAGCCTTTCCCTGAAGGCAACCGGTTCATGGCAGATCCGTTGAACGGCCGCAGCGAAGGATGGCCGGCGCCGGGACCGGAGGCCGTCGTCTACCTGGCCGAGAAGGGGATCCGTTGCGTCGGCACCGACGGTCCCACGTTGGGAGGCGCCGAGCCCCGCCGGGCCTTGATGACCTACTGGGCGCTGGGGAGCCGCGGGCTGGTGGGGGTCGAATCCTTGATCGGGCTCGGCGAGGTGCCGCAACGAGCCTACTTCATCTTCGCACCCATCAAGATCCGAGACAGTCATGGAGGTCCGGGCAGAGCCCTGGCCCTGTATTGAGTCTTCGAGAAACGGAGACTTCCGGGGCTGGCGTTCCTTCCCCGGGCCAAAGCCAAGCTGGAGGGATTATGTCGGTAAAGGTGGAATGGGTAGGACATGCCTGCTTTCGGGTCTGGCGGGAGGGGGGACCGGTCATCGTCATGGACCCCTACACGCCCAAGACCGTCTACTTGCCGGAGGATGCGGCCAGGGTCGATGGCAATACCGTCATCGTCAGCTCACTGACCGACGACGCCCACGGATACCCCGAGCTGGTGCGGGGACGTCGGAGAGTCATCGATGCTCTGGATGTGGTCGAGAAGGGATTGGAAGTTGAAGTCGACGGCAGCCCGCTGGTAACTGTAGGGGCAGCCGAATCGCCCATTCACGACAGTGGAAGCCCCAAGGACAACGCCCTCTATGCCCTGCAGGTGGGAGGGGTGTGGGTCATGCACATGGGCGATCTCGGATATGGGCTGCCGCGGGAGGAAGTGGCTCCCTTCGAAGGGCGATGCGAGGTCATGCTCGCCATCGTGGGTCAGTACAACACCTTGTCCCTGCCGGATCTGGATGCGATGATCGATCATCTCAAACCCAGGTGGATCATTCCCATGCATTTCGCGCTGCCTCCGGTGTCGGGACCCATGCGACCCCTGCGGGAATTCCTGGACCGCCGCCGGGAGGACCCCCTGATCTTTCCCAGGTCTTCGGTAGTCGAATTTCCCATCGACCTGCCGGTTCTGGACCGCCCAACCATCGTCGCCCTCGAGCCCAGCGGATACCAACCCACTGTCGGTCTGGAAGATTGATTGGATGGAAGCCCGGAATGCACCCAGGCCCGTACCGGGTCCCCGGGAGGAGGTAAGAAGTGAAAATCGGTGTCAACACGCTTTTCCTGCTGCCCTTCGATTTCGAGGAAGGCTTGGATTTCGCCCAAAAGCAGGGCGTCGAGATGATCGAGATCGCCTGCTTGGGGGAAGCCAGCCGAAAGTACTGCGACCTTCCAAAACTGCTGTCCGACCCTGAAGCGTTAAAGCGCTGGAAGGGCGCGCTGGATGACCACGGCTTTACCATCAGCGCCTATTCGGCTCACGGAAACGGACTCTCGCCCGACCCGGCGGAAGCCAGGCAATACTCCGAGCACTTTCGCAGAGTCTGCCGCCTGGCCGAGGCCACGGGGGTGGATCTGTTGACATTGAACGCGGGCAGCCCGCCGGGAGCGCCCGGAGATTCCTGCCCCTGTTGGGTGGTGGACCCCACCAATGCCCGCAACCGGGCCATTCTGCGCTGGCAGTGGGAGGAGCGGGTCATTCCTTTCTGGCGGGAACACGCCGCCGTTGCCCGCGATCACGGCTGCCGCCTGGCTTTCGAGCCCTGGATCGGCGACATCGTGCACACACCGGTGACGGTCATGAAGTTGCGGGAAGCCATCGGACCGATTGTGGGATGCAACCTGGATCCGTCACATCTCTTCGTCCAGCACATAGACGTGCTGGAAACCATCGCCTACCTGGGGGATCGGCTCCTGCACGTCCATATCAAGGATACCCGCATGGAGCCCCGCAACCTGAAGCTGCAGGGATTGCTGGACACCACCCAGACCCCGTCCAACCCAGAAAAGCGGTCCTGGACCTTCAACCTGATCGGCTGGGGCCACGATCGGCGGTTCTGGCGCGATTTCATCACCACCTTGCGCTTCATCGGATATGAGGGAGCCCTCTCGGTCGAGATGGAGTGCGACTACATGGATGTGCGGGAGGGATTGGAAAAGTCCATCCAGTTCCTCAAGCCCCTGGTGATGGGACCGCCGCCCGGGAAAGGGACCGGCTGGTGGGAACTGGCAGGATTCCACCAGATTACGGAGGATGACATCGAGTGGCCGTGAACATCGAGTGGGTTGGCCATGCCTGTTTTCGCATCTGGCGGGACGGCGGCCCGGTCATCGTCACCGATCCCTTTTCTCCGACCCGCCTGGGTTTGCCGGCCGGACCGGCCATCCAGGGGGACCTGGCCATTGTCAGCTCCCTGGATGACCTGGCGCACGGAGATCCCGGGCTGATCCACGGAACCCCGGAAGTCATCAACGCCCTGGACTTGGTGCGCGAAGACCGCCAAGCCGAGGTGGACGGCAACCCGCTGGTTCCACTGGGCGCGGCCGAATCGCCCCTTCACGAAAGCGGCAGTCCCAAGGACAACGCGCTCTACGCCCTCAAGGTTGAGGATCTCTGGATTCTGCATCTGGGGGATCTGGGCTATGGCCTCAGCCCGGCGGAACTGTCGATCTTCGAGGGCAAGTGCGATGTCCTGCTGGCCATCGCCGGTCAGGCCAACACGCTGACTCTGGAAGAGCTGTCGAGTCTTATCGACCAATTGAGACCGCGATGGATCATCCCCATGCACTTCTTGCTGTGGTGGCCCAGCAGGATGCGCCCCCTGGGTGATTTCCTGAAGACCCGCCCCGCCGACCCCTTGATCCATACGCGGTCCACAACCGTACGGCTCTCATCGGGACCGGCGGGATGGAAGAAGCCGGCCATCCTGGTGCTGGAGGCTTCCGCCGATCCCAGAAGACACCAGTGCTGAGGAAACACTCCGGACGCTCCGGTGCCACCATGAATGCAGCCCGATCAAGGGAAATGTCGGAACCAAACCCGGCGGATCGAGCCTGCCTGCCGTCGCCCCGGCGTTTCCTGAACACCGGTGCCCGGCTGAGCCGGGCCGCAACCATCGCCTTTGCCGAGGGACCGGCGTACCACTCCGACGGCAGCGTCTACTTCAGCGACATCATCAACAATCGAGTGATGAAGCGTGCGGCGGACGGGCAGCTCTCCGTCTTCAGGGCGGACAGCGGCAGGACCAACGGAAACCTGTTCGACAGCCGAGGGAGGCTGGTCAGTTGCGAGGGCTGCGAAATGGGGTCGGGTGGCCGTCGTCGGATCGTACGCACCGATCTGGAAACCGGCCAGGTCGAGGTGTTGACGGAGCGATTTGATGGTCGGCGTTACAATAGCCCCAACGACTTGGCCATCGACCGAAAGGGGCGTATCTATTTCACCGATCCCTGTTATGGCGACCGTTCCACCATGGAGATGGATGTCGAAGCCGTCTATCGCCTGGACTGCGACGGAAGAGTCTCCAGAATATTGGAGCAGCCTGCAATCCAGCAACCCAACGGGATCGCGGTCAGTCCGGACGACCGTTTTCTCTATGTGGCGGATTACAACATCAGTCCGGGCGGAGCCCGAAAAATCTGGGGGTTTGAGCTCAGTCCCGGGGGCGCGGTTTCCGGACAAAGGCTGGTCTACGACTTCGGTGTGGGGCGACCCGGTGACGGTCTACGCGTTGATATGCAAGGAAACCTGTGGACGGCTGCCGGAATTACCTTGCCGAAGCGGGAGGGAGAATCCAATGTCAACCCGGCTGGGATCTACGTGATTTCTCCTCGGGGCAGGCTATTGGACAGGATACCCATCCCGGAAGACGTGGTGACCAACATGACCTTTGGAGGGAGCGACAAGAAAACCCTTTATGTTACCGCCGGCAAGAGCCTCTTCAAGATCGGCATCAACGTGCCTGGTTACAGTCTATTTCCCCCGTTGGATCCGGGAGCCGGGCAGTAGGAGGCCGGCCAGGCAGGGAGGATGTCCCGTCCCTGAATGAGTTCAGTAGAACATAACCAGCATTCCAATCCAGGAGCCCAACATGAAAATAGGCCTATTTACCGACGGACTTCCCGACATGTCCCTTCCTGCCGCACTGGATTGGGTGGTGGAGCAGGGCATCGAAGCCGTTGAAATCGCCACCGGGGGATTTTCAAAGGCTACCCACTGCGACGCCGACCTGTTGCTGTCCGATGCGGGGGCGCGCTCGGAATTCAAGGCTGCCGTCGACAGCCGCAATCTGGTCGTGAGCGCCTTGAACTGCAACGGGAATCCGGTGGACCCCAACCCGGAAAGAGGCACGAAACACGGCCAGGACCTCTTCAATTGCATTGACCTGGCTGACAAGTTGGGAGTGGATACGGTGGTCGCCATGAGCGGCTGCCCGGGCGATCCCTCCGGCACGCCCTATCCCAACTGGGTGGCCCACAGCTTCCAGCAGGAATTCCTGGATCTTCTCGAGTGGCAGTGGGATGAAGTCCTGACACCTTTCTGGAAGAAGGTTGGCCGGCATGCGGCCGACCACGGAGTCCGTGTCGCCATCGAGATGCACCCCGGGCAGTCGGTCTTCAACACCCCCGGGCTGCTGCGGCTGCGCGAGATCGCCGGTCCCTCGGTGGGGGCCAACCTGGATCCCAGCCACCTGTTCTACCAGGGGATGGAACCGAGCTGGGTGGTTCAGAACCTGGGTCCCGACTTCGTTTTCCACGTGCATGCCAAGGACACCCGCATCGACCGGCACAAGATGGCCTTGAGCGGCGGAATAGACCTGACGCCCATGCACCTGGTGCTGGAGAGGTCCTGGGGATACCGGACCCTGGGGTTCGGCCACGGAGAGCTGTGGTGGCGCGAATTCCTCAGCGCCTTGCGATCGGTCGGTTACGATGGCGTCCTGAGCATCGAGCACGAGGATTCCCTGATGAGCGCGCCGGAAGGCATCATCAAGAGCGTCGAGTTCCTCAAGCCTCTCCTCATCAGGACCATGCCCGAGGAAAACCCACCCTGGCTATAGTCGGGCTACCATGAACTCATTGGGTGTGGGCGTCATCGGCATGGGGTGGATGGGACACACCCACAGCCGGGCCTATCGCCAGCTAAGAGACCGCTTTCCGGAACTGGAGGCGGAGGTGCGTCTGGTCTGCTGTGCCGATGCCGTAGCCGAGCGGGCTCGGGAAGGAGCCTCCCGGCACGGATTCGAGGGCCACACTACCGACTGGTCCTCGCTGATCGAGGACGATCGGATCGCGGCGCTGAGCGTGACCACTCCCAATGACAGCCACTTGGCCATCGTGAGCGCGGCAGCCCGGGCGGGCAAGCACGTCCTCTGCGAGAAGCCGGTTGGCAGGACTCCGCGGGAGACGGTAGCCATTCAGAGGGTGGTTGAGGAGTCCGGCGTCCTGAGCCTGGTGGGTTTCAACTACCGTTGGGCGCCCATGGTTCAATACGCCAGGCAGCTCATCCGGGCGGGCTACCTCGGTGATATCACGCATTTCCGCAGCCGCTATTTCGAAGGCTATGCCCGCAATCCGGAGGAAGCCATTTCCTGGCGCTTCGATCAATCCGTCTCCGGGACCGGCGTGTTGAACGACATGCTCTCGCATACCACCGACCTGGGCCACTTTCTGGTGGGCCCCATCAAGCGGGTAGTGGCCAATCGAAAGACCTGGATCGGTAGCCGCCCCAGGGCGGGCGGACAGGTTCCCCCCCTGCCGCGCCAGACAGTCACCAACGAGGACTATGTGGGGGGCCTGGTTCAGTTCGAGAACGACGCCCGGGGAAGCTTCGAAGCCTGCCGCGTCATCACCGGTCCGCAACAGGAGTTGAAATTCGAGGTGAATGGCACCACCGGCTCGGTTGTCTGGGATTTCGAGCGAATGAACGAGCTGCAGGTCTATGTGAATCCGGGAAGGGAACCGCTCCGGCAGGGTTATACCCGCTTGTTCAGCAACCCCGAATATCCGTTTCACGGGCACTTCAATCCGGGACAGGGTACCAGCCTGGGATACGAGGACCTGAAAACCATCGAGGCCTCCCGTTTCGTCAAGTCGATTCTGGAGGAAAAGCAGGCGACACCGGGCGTTCGGGAAGCCGCCGCGGTGGCTGCCGTGCATACGGCGGTGGAGCGTTCCTGGGAGTCGAATCAGTGGGAGGAAGTGGTCAGTGGTCAGTGATCAGTGATTAGTGGATAGCTAATTAATCGACGCGTTCAGCAACTGACACAAACCTGTTTCACTCTAGTATGATCCGCCCGCCAGGGCGGAGGAGCGGCTGACCACTGACCACTATCCACTATCCACTGCATGTAAGGAGTCGTGATGGCACATGAAATCGGTATTGGAGTCATCGGCATGGGCTGGGTCGGTAACGTGCACAGCCGCGTCTATGGCCAGGTGGCGGATCGGTTCCGGGACACGGGGATTCGTCCCCGCCTGGTCATCTGCGCCGACGAAGTGGAAGCGCGGGCCAGGGACGGACAGGAACGCTTCGGATTCGAGCAGCGGACCACCGACTGGACAGAGGTCATCGAAAACGACTCCGTTCAGGCCATCAGCGTCGCCTCGCCCAACCACCTGCACCTGGAGGTCGTGAGCGCGGCCGCGGCGGCCGGCAAGGACATTTTCTGCGAGAAGCCGGTGGGCATGGGGCCACTGCAGACTGCCGAAATCGAGGGGATCGCGCGCCGGGCCAACGTCATCAGCTGGGTCGGTTACAACTACCGCTGGGCCCCGCTGGTCCAATACGCCCGCAAGCTCGTTCAGGAGGGCAAGCTTGGGGAGGTGACCCACTATCGCGGTCGTTTTCTGGTGGGTTACGGCAGGGATCCCAATGGAGTTCTCTCCTGGCGATTTCAGAAGGAATGGTCGGGCACCGGCACCCTGGGCGACCTCATTTCCCACGTGGCCGACATGGCCCACTCCATAGTCGGACCGGTGAAGCGCCTGACCAGCACCAGCCACACATTCATCACCGAACGCCCTCTGGTCCCCAAGGGGTCCGGCACCCACTTTTCCACAGGCTCGGCCGATGACCCCAAGGGGCCGGTCACCAACGAAGACTACGTGAGCGCGCTGGTCGAGTTCGGCAACGGAGCCCGGGGGACCTTCGAAGCCTGCCGGGTGATCAAGGGGCCCGGCTGTGAAATGGCCTTTGAGCTGAACGGAACCCGGGGAGCATTGAAGTGGGACTTCGAGCGCATGAATGAGCTTCAGCTCCATCTGCCCGACAGCGCCACCGAGCGTGACGGGACCACCGTGATTCAAAGTAGTCCCGACCATCCCTCCTACGTGCAGTTCTACTCCGGTCCGGCCATCAGCATGAGCTACGATGACCTCAAGTTGATCGAGGCGGTGGAGTTCCTCAACTCGGTGGCCAGCCGAAAGCAGGGGGAGCCGGGATTCAGGGAAGCCCTGGCCGTGGCCGAGGTCCAGGAGGCCATGCAGCGATCCTGGAAGTCCCAATGCTGGGAAGAGGTCCGAAGTCTTAGACGGGACTGACCAGACCAGTTATCTAAGAAACTACATGAACAGTGATTATCTACTCTCCTTATTTAACAAATACTTAGTGAGGTATACGGATGGGCGATAAACGAGCCCGCTGGGGCCTGTTGAGCACGGCCCGTATCAATGAGCGCTTGATCCCCTGCCTGAAGCGGTCGGAACGAAACAAGCTGATCGCGGTAGCCAGCCGCAGTCAGGATACGGCCGATCGCTATGCCGAAGAACACGGCATTTCCAAGGCCTACGGCAGCTATGAAGAGATGTTGGCGGATCCCGACATTGACGTGGTCTACATTTCTCTGCCCAACGGGCTGCACACCGAGTGGTCTCTCCGTTGCGCCGAAGCCGGAAAGCACGTGCTCTGTGAAAAGCCGCTGGCCCTGTCCGTCGAAGAGGTGGACCAGCTCCTGGAGGCCGCCGGCCGTTGCGGAGTCACCATCCAGGAAGCCACCATGATGCGGTTTCACTCCCAAACTTCCTATGTGCGCGACCTGATCGCTCAGGGCGCCATCGGTGAGGTTCGCATGGGCCGCGGCCTATTTACCTTCACCCTGGAACGTCCCGGGGACATCCGCCTGGACCCCGCCATGGGCGGCGGATCGGTCTGGGACCTGGGCAGCTATTGCGTCAGCTTCGCCCGTACCGTGCTACAGGCCGAACCGGTGGAGGTTCGTGCCGTCGAAGTCACCGGACCCACCGGAATCGACCTGAGTTTTTCAGGCCATCTGAGATTTCCGAAAGGAACCTTCTTTCACTTCTTCTCCAGCTTTGCTTCATTCACCCAGGTCGACGCCGACCTGCTCGGAACCGCCGGGTATCTCCATCTGGATCTTCCCTGGGTCAATCGCGAGAATCAGCCGGCCACCGTGCGCCTGGTCAGCGAGGCCGGAATCAAGGAGTCTTCCACCTTCGGCGACGGCCTCGACAATCGCAGGACCGAGAGGAGGGTCTTCGCCGACGTCAACGCCTATCAGGACGAAGTCGAATCCATGGCGGCCACCGTTCTGGACGGCGCCGATCCGGTGGTTACCCTGGAAGACAGCCGCGCCAACGTGGCTGCCATCACGGCGCTCAATCGGTCGGCCCGGGAAGGCCGACCGGTGGAACTCTAGGGGGCGTTCCGCTGCAGATCCAACGCATTGCCATTCTGAGTCCCGGAGACATGGGCCATGCCGTGGGACGGGAGTTTCGGGCCAGTGGCCTGGAGGTGATGACCTGCCTGTCGGGCCGCAGCCCTCGCACCTGCCGGATGGCGGAGCTTGCTGGGTTCAGGACCGTGCCCAGCCTGGAAGCGCTGGCAGAGCAGGCCGACCTCATTCTTTCCATTCTGGTGCCCGAGGCAGCGGTGGCGCTGGCCGAAGCAGTGGCCAAGGCCGTGAGCAACACCGGCTGCCGCCCGGTTTTTGCCGACTGCAACGCGATCTCCCCGGCGACCTCCAGTCGGATCCAAGGCATCATCTCCGCGGCCGGCGGTCGCTATCTGGACGCCTCCATCATCGGCCCTCCTCCTGGGCAGGGGCAGCCTCCCCGCTTTTATGTCTCCGGCTCCAATGCGGATGCCATGGGTCAGCTCGATGGTCGAGGGATTGCCGTCAAGTGGATCGGCAGCCAGATTGGACGGGCTTCGGCCATCAAGATGTGCTATGCCGGGCTCACCAAGGGAACCCTGGCGCTTCACGCGGCCGTGCTCACCAGCGCCGAGGCTCTGGGGCTCTCGGACGAGCTGAGGTCGGAGCTTGCCTACAGCCAGGGCCAGAAGCTCAAGGCCATGGAGCAGGTCAGGCGGGTGCCGGCCAAGGCCTTCCGCTGGATCGCCGAAATGGAGGAGATTGCCCGAACCTTCGGGAGCGTCGGTGTCACCCCGGACATCCACTCCGGGGCGGCTGAGGTCTTCAGAATGATCGCGGAGAGCGACTTGGGAGGGGAGCGAACGGATACGTTGGATCGGGACCGAACGCTCCCGCAAACCGTATCCAAACTGGCCGAAAGCTTGAAGCCCAAGCCCTGATCCGGTCTGCAGCTGCCGACCGCTCACCGGTGTCGTAGCTCAATTTCTCTGGGGAAATCCGTGAACACCTCAGTTTTTTCAGCGCTGGACTACGTGGCTCTGACCACCTACCTGGTTCTGGTGGTCGCCATCGGCGTTTGGGTCGGCCGCGGTCAGAAAGACACCAAGGAATACTTTCTGGCCGGCCGCTCCATGGGCTGGTTTCCGGTCGGCATCTCCACCCTGGCCAGCCTCTACAGTGCCATCACCTACATGGGGGCGCCCGCGGAGTACTATACCCATGGCCTGGAGATGGCCAGCCAGACCCTCTCGATCGTGCTGGTGGTTCCGGTGGTGATGTATGTCTTCATGCCATTCTACCACCGGCTCCAGGTCTACACGGCCTACGAATACCTGGAGGAGCGATTCGACCTGAAGGTCCGTACCTTGGCCAGCGCAGTGTTCGTCTTCTGGAGGATTCTGTGGATGGGCACGGCCACTTACGTGCCGGCCCTGGTGCTTCACACCGTCACCGGCATGCCCCTGCTGGAGACCATCCTGGGGGTCGGCATCGCGGCCACGCTCTACACCGTGGCCGGCGGCATGCGGGCGGTCATCTGGACTGACGTCTGCCAGTTCTTCATTTTGATCGGTGGTTCGGTGCTGGCCGTTTGGATTATCGGAATGGATGCGGGGGGAACGGGCGAAATCTGGAGGCTCGCCGAGCAGGGAGGCAGGACCCGTCTGTTCGACTGGTCCCTGGACCCCACTATCAGAGTGACTACCTGGGGAGCGGTGATGGGGTCGCTGGTGGGTCACATCGGCATGTATGGCGCCGACCAGGTCAGTGTGCAGCGATATCTGACCGCCAGGTCGCTTCCGATCATGCAGAAGTCCTACATCCTGAACATGGGTGCGGGCCTGGTCATGAAGGGGTTCATCATCCTGATCGGGTTGGGACTGTTCGCCTACTACGCCACCAACCCGCAGAATTTGCCCGATGCGATTCAGGGCGATCGGGTCTTTCCCTATTTCATCGCCACCCAGATGCCCATTGGACTCCGGGGCATGATGATTGCCGCCATCCTGGCGGCCGCCATGTCGTCCATCGACTCCGGATTGAATTCCTGCACCACCGCCCTGATCACCGATTTCTTCAAGAGATTCAACTGGAAGCCCGGGTGGATCATGAGATGGTCTCCCGGAGAGGCGCCCCTTGAGGTGGCCGCCAGGGAATTGAAGCTCTCCCGCCTGTTGACCCTGGGCCTGGGTGTGGCGGTTACCGTGCTGGCCTGCTTCGTGGGTGGGCTGGGGTCCATCATCGAGATCACCAACAAGTTGGTCAACAGCTTTGCGGGTCCCATGGCGGCCGTCTTTCTGCTCGGAATGCTGACCCGCAAATGCGATTCTCAGGGAGCCTTCTGGGGCCTGCTGGTGGGAAGCCTGGTCACCAGCTATTTCATCTTCTATTCCACTGTCTCATTCCTCTGGTACGGCACCGTGGGCTTGGCCACCACCCTGGTGGTCGGCTACGCCATCAGCATGGCGCAGGGGAGCCCCCCGACCAGGCGCACCGACCTGGTCTACCGGATCCCCGGGTTCTAAATAGCCACGGGCCCGCCCCACACGACGGGGCGGCTGAATCAGAGCAAAAACAGGATCGTCTCGGACAAGACATCCATGCCCGTGTCTCCGTTTTCCTTCCTGGATTACCTTCTGCTGTTCGCCTATCTCCTGGTCATGGTCTCTATCGGTGTCTGGGTGGGCAGGGGACAGAAAGATACCCGTGAATACTTCCTGGCCGGCCGTTCCATGGGATGGTTTCCCCTGGGCATATCCACCATCGCCAGCCTCTACAGCGCCATCAGCTACATGGGGACTCCGTCGGAGTACTTCACTCATGGCGCCGAGTTCGCGGTGCAGATGCTGGCCGCCTTTCCCTCCGCCGTAGTCGTCATCTTCGTGTTCATGCCCTTCTACCATCGTCTCAAGGTCTACACGGCCTACGAGTACCTGGAAAAGCGCTTCAGCGTCACCGTACGGTCTCTGGCCAGCAGCGTCTTCATCCTGTGGCGGATCCTCTGGATGGGCACCGCCATTTACGTTCCCTCCCTGGTGCTGCACACGGTCACCGGATTCGCCTTGATAGAAACCATCGTGGCGGTGGGCGTGGTGGCCACCCTCTACACCGTCCTGGGCGGCATGCGAGCCGTGATCTGGACCGACGTGGTCCAGTTCTTCGTGCTGTTTTGCGGGTCGATCCTGGCCCTGTGGGTGGTGAGTTCCGCGGTTGGAGGGATTTCCGGAATCTGGACCATTGCCGAAGCCGGGGGGAGAACGCGAGTCCTGGATTGGTCGCTGGACCCGACCGTTCGGATCACCACCTGGGGAGCCTTCCTGAGCGGACTGGTGGCTCACCTGGGAACCTACGGCACCGACCAGGTCAGCGTGCAGCGATACCTGTCGGCCCGCTCCCTCAAGGTGATGCAGAAGTCCTTTCTCATGAACATGGGCGGAGGATTCCCCCTGGGGCTGATGATGATCTCGATCGGACTGGGCCTGTTCGCCTTCTACCATCTCAATCCGGGTCAGTTGCCGGCCGACATCCAGGGAGACCGGGTCTTTCCCTATTTCATCGCCAGCCAGATGCCGGCCGGATTGCGGGGGATCATGATCGCGGCCATCCTGGCGGCGGCCATGTCGTCAATCGATTCGGGGCTTAATTCGGTGACCACGGCCATCATGAACGATTTCGTCAAGCGGTTCGGCTGGTCTCTGGCCTGGATTTCGCCCTGGTTGCCCGGTCCGGGTTCGGTGGAATTGGCGTTCTCGCGCCTGCTGACCCTGGGCCTGGGAGTCCTGGTCACCGTGCTGGCCTGTTACGTGGGGCAGCTGGGTTCTATCGTGGAAATCGCCGCCACCATTGTAGACAGCTTCACCGGCCCCATGCTGGGGGTTTTTCTGCTGGGAATGCTCACCCGCACGACCGAGTCCAGGGGCGCCTTCCTGGGGCTGCTCCTGGGAACCGTGACCACGGCCGGGTTCATCTTCTACTCGAGTGTTTCCTTTCTCTGGTATGCGCCCATCGGGGTGTGTACGACGCTTCTGGCGGGCCAACTCGCCAGCCGGCTGGTGGGCGGTCCCGGCCAGCCCCCCAGTGAACTGGTGTTTCGGCTTTTTCGGTCTCGGAAGTAGCCGATACCGGGGCAGGCCGTCCTCTCGCACGATCCGGAGCCGAGTCATGCCCCCCACCGCATCAGCCTTCGCCATTCGGCGCTGCTTTGTGGCGCCGCGATTGCCCCCCTCCGCATCAGCCTTCGCCTGCGGCTCGGCTTCTGCGACTCCCCCTCA
>JAPPDF010000072.1 GCA_028875575.1 Acidobacteriota bacterium | reverse complement strand
GAGGGGGAGTCGGTGAGACAAGGGCTCCGCCCGCAGTCGAACCGGTGGGGGGCAATCGCGGCGTCCCGATGGGGCCCCAGTCTACGAGCTTCGTTACAGGTCCCTGTTTCACTCTGTATGATCCGTCCCGTCGTATGGGACGGAGGGCCACTTTCCACTAACAACCAATCACTAAATCGTAAGGATCTCCTCTTCTTTTCTCTTGGCCAGTTCCTCCAGGCGCACCACGAATCGGTCGGTCAGTTTCTGGATTTCCTCCAAACCCCTGCGTTCGTCGTCTTCCGAGAGATCCTTGTCCTTTAACATCTTCTTCAGGATATCGTTCTCGTCCCGCCGGATGTGGCGCAGGGCTGTTCGATGCTCCTCCAACACCTTGCCGACATGTCGGGCCAACTGCTTGCGGCGCTCTTCGTTCAAAGGGGGAATGGGAATACGGATGATCTTGCCGTCGTTGGCGGGGTTCAAGCCCAGGTCCGACGCCAGGATGGCTCTCTCAATGGCCGGTAGAAGAGAGATATCCCAGGGCTGCACGGTGAGCAGGGTCGAATCCGGAGCAGCCAGCGTTCCCACCTGGCTGATGGGAGTCGCCGTCCCGTAGTAGTCCACGCTGATCGGATCCAGCAACGAGACCGAAGCGCGCCCGGTGCGCACCGTGGCCAGGTAGCGGCGAAGATCCTCAACCACCTTCTCCATGCGGATTCCCGTGTTCTTGATGACATCCTTGATCATGGGCTTACACCTTGACGACGGTTCCAATCTTTTCCCCGAGAACGGCGCGCTTGATGTTGCCGCTGTTCCCCAGGTTGAAAACAACGATCGGCATTCGGTTCTCCATGCACAAGGATATCGCGGTGGCGTCCATGACTTTCAAACCCTTGCCGATCACATCGATATAGCTGATTCGGTCGAACATCCTGGCATCTTTCACCTTCATCGGGTCGGCATTGAAAATCCCGTCGACCTTGGTGGCTTTCAGAATCACCTCCGCCTTGACCTCCATGGCCCTCAGCGCCGCCGCCGTGTCGGTCGAAAAATAGGGATTGCCGGTGCCGGCCGCAAAGATGACCACCCGGCGTTTTTCCAGATGACGGATGGCGCGCCGGCGGATAAAGGGTTCGGCCACTTCGCGCATCTCGATGGCCGACACCACCCGGGTAAACACATCCACCTTTTCCAGGGCGTCCTGCAGAGCGATGGCGTTGATCACCGTACCCAGCATCCCCATGAGGTCGCCCGACACCCGCTCCATCCCCTGCGCGGTAGCAGACAGTCCCCGAAATATGTTGCCGCCACCGATGACGATGGCGACTTCCACGCCCAGGTGGTGCACCTCACGCACTTCCCGTGCGATGGTTCCGGCAACCTGGGGGTCCACCCCAAACCCCTGTTTCCCCATCAGGGCTTCACCACTCAGCTTCAGCAGAACTCTCTTGTACACGGGCGCCGCCACAGGCTCTCCGATGAACTCAGTCCAATTGAGCCGCTACCTCTCCGGCAAAGTCGGCTGATCTCTTCTGCAGCCCTTCTCCCAGCTTGAACCGCACGAATCGCCGCACGTTGATATTCTCCTTGGTGGAGGCTATCCGGTCGGCCACCAGTTGTCCCACCGAGATCGAGGGATCCTTGACAAAAGGCTGCTCCAGCAGACACACCTCGCCAAAGAACTTGCCAAGCTGGCCTTCAACCACCCGCTCCACGATCTTCTCCGGCTTGCCGCTGGCCAAGGCCTTGGATCGATAGATCTCCTTTTCCTGATCGATCTCGCCCTGGGGCACGTCCTCCCGGCGCACATACCTTGGCGCCATTGCGGCGATGTGCATGGCGATGTCCTTGACCAGGTCCCGAAACTCCGGGGTCTTGGCCACAAAATCGGTTTCGCAGTTCAGCTCTACCAGGACTCCCAGGCTGTCACCGGGGTGGATGTAGGCAAAAATCAGTCCCTCCGCGGTCGCTCGGTCGGCCCGCTTGGCAGCCGCCGCCAACCCCTTTTTCCTGAGAATGACGGTCGCCTTCTCGAAATCTCCCTCGGCTTCCTGGAGCGCCAACTTGCAGTCCAGCACTCCGGCCTGGGTTCTCTCTCGCAGACTCTTGACTTGTTGGGCAGTAATGGCCATTTCCACATCCTCTCAAACAAGATTATCGCTGATGAATCACTCTGCGGGCGCCTGGGAAACGGCGCCTGATTTGACGGCATCCGGTGGCTGGCGGTTTCTGTCCTGGTGTGCTTCGGGTTGGACCGGGAAACGTTTTCCGGGGAAAGAATGAGTTGAGGTAGAACAGAGGGAAATCACACCCCGGCTGCAAACTTCGGCCGGTTCCGGCCTGCGGCAATCCGTTCGCCCTAATCCTCAGGCCACGCCCTGGGCCTCGCCGCCACTCTTGACCGGTGGAACATCCTTCTCCGAAGCCGATTCGCCTTCGGGCGCGGCCTGGCTGCCGTCTTTGACCGCGTCCTCCCGGACCTCGGCCTCATCCTTCGAGACGCCAGTACCGTCGACCACTGCGTCGGCCACCTTGGAGGTGAAGAGCTTGATGGCTCGCAACGCATCGTCATTCCCCGGAATCACGTGATCGATGCGATCCGGGTCGCAATTGGTGTCGACCACCGCCACCACCGGAATCTGCAGCCGGTTGGCCTCGCGGACGGCAATCTCTTCCTTCTTGGAGTCGATCACGAAGAGAATGCGGGGAAGCGACTTCATATCCTTGATCCCCGAGAGGTTTTTCTCCAGCCCGCGCCGC
The DNA here is from genome assembly GCA_028875575.1 of Acidobacteriota bacterium. Classification (NCBI taxonomy): domain Bacteria; kingdom Pseudomonadati; phylum Acidobacteriota; species Acidobacteriota bacterium. The sequence continues at coordinate 37,805 of JAPPDF010000072.1, read as the reverse complement.
TCGCGTTCCAGCCGGGCCACCTCCTTTTTGGACAGGAGCTCGTATCGGCCGTCGGTCGACATTTCATCCAACTCCTTCAACCGTGCGACCGATTTCTTGATGGTGACGAAGTTGGTCAGCAGTCCCCCCAACCAACGCTGGTTGACATAGAACATGCCACACCGTCGGGCCTCCTCGGCAACGGCATCTTGCGCCTGACGCTTGGTCCCGACGAAAAGAAGGGCCCCGCCCTGAGCCGCCACCTCGGTGATGAAGCGGGTGGCCTCCTTGAACATGCGCAAGGTCTTTTGCAGGTCAATGATATAGATTCCATTGCGCTCCCCAAAAATATAGGGCTTCATCTTGGGGTTCCAGCGCCTGGTCTGGTGGCCGAAGTGGACCCCGGCCTCCAGCAGTTCTTTCATCGAGACAGATGCCAAACAAACCTCCTGAGCATTCTAGGGTTATCGCTTGGAGAATTGGAAACGCTTGCGGGCTCCAGGCTGCCCGTATTTCTTTCGCTCCTTGATGCGGGAATCCCGGGTCAAGAAGCCGCTTTTCTTGAGTGTCTTCCTCAGCTCGCCGTCGTATTCGAGCAGGGCGCGCGCGATTCCGTGCCGGACGGCACCAGCCTGTCCGGAAGGCCCACCCCCGTTCACGTTGACGATCGTGTCGAACTTTTCCGAGGTCTCGGTAACCTCGAAAGGCTGCTTCACCAACATTCTCAGAGTCAGATTCTTGAAGTATGACTCCATGGAACGACGATTGATGAGAAACTCACCCTGACCCGGCCTCAAGTAGACCCGCGCCGTCGAGGACTTGCGCCGTCCCGTTCCGTAGTATTGAACTAACGCCTCCATGCATTGGCTCCTTTAACGGTCCGAACACCTATTGAGGCACTTGCGAAGGTTCCGGTTTCTGGGCGTCATGAGGATGAACCTCTCCCCGGTACACCTTCAGCTTTTTGGCCATGGCCCGGCCCAGCCGGGATTTGGGCAGCATGCCCTTGACTGCCCCTTTCACCATTCGGTCCGGCCGCTTCGCCCGGAGATCCTTGGCCGTCACCGCCTTGATCCCCCCCGGATAGCCCGAGTGGCGGTAATAGACCTTCTGCTCCCATTTATTGCCGGTCAGCCGGACCTTCTCGGCATTGACCACAATCACGTGATCGCCCATATCCAGGTGGGGAGCCCAGGTTGGTTTTCCCTTGCCGATGAGCAGGGTGGCCACATGGGTCGCCAAACGCCCCAGAACCACGTCTTGAGCGTCAACCAGATACCATCTTCGCTGGAGTTCGGCTGGTTTGGGTTGATAGGTCGTCACGGGACTTTCCAGGTTCAAGGCGCACCGGCGCACAAATCCCCGAAGCTATTCGATACCTAGGTGGTTGTCAAGAAAAACCTGCTCTGAGACTGTCATGTGGCGGAAACCTGCAGACCATTCGACAAGCACAAGCGCGCCAGTGACCGGTCTCGGAAACAGGATTGGCATCTTCTGGAGCGCAACGGCTCCGAATTCAAGCAGCGGCGACGAAGCCATGTCACTCATTGTGAAGAGGAGCGATGCTGAAGCCGGCGCCGTTCCGCCCGAACCCCTTGGGGCCGACGGAGGTTCCCGGGAAAGGGAGCAGAACGGCGCCTGTTGGCTGAAACGCCAGGGATCGCTCGAACCGAGCCTTTCCCTGCGGAACCTGGATCGGAGATGGTAATCTTACTTCTGAGACAGGGCGCTGGACGACTAAAGCGAACTGAATTCGGTTCCGAGACCGCGGAGCCGCCGCGCCGGAGGCCGCCAAGCCGAGCATGGATCCTGCACGCATCAGAAACTTCTCCATCATTGCCCACATCGACCACGGCAAATCGACCCTGGCCGACCGCCTGCTCGAATTCACCGGGACGCTGTCGCAACGGGAGATGGCCGAACAGGTTCTGGACGACATGGAGCTGGAACGGGAGCGCGGGATTACCATCAAGGCCCATGCGGTACGCCTGAAGTACCGCGGTCGCCTCGGAACCGACTACATCCTGAACCTGATCGACACCCCCGGACACGTCGACTTCAGCTATGAAGTCTCCCGAAGCCTGGCGGCATGCGAGGGAGCCCTGCTGGTGGTGGATGCTTCCCAGGGTGTTGAAGCCCAGACCCTGGCCAACACCTACCTGGCCATCGACAATAACCTCACGGTCGTTCCCGTCATCAACAAGATCGACCTGCCGGGAGCCCAGCCCGACCGCGTCAAGGAACAGATCGAGCAGGTCATCGGGCTGGACACCCGAAACGCGCTGCTTGTCAGCGCCAAACACGGTACCGGAGTTCAGGAAGTTCTGGAGGGAATCGTCAGGGAGGTCCCGGCCCCGCAGGGAAGCCGGGCCGAGCCCCTGAAGGCCCTGATCTTCGACTCCTGGTTCGACCTCTATCGCGGGGTCATCGTCCTGGTTCGCGTGATCGACGGCACGCTCAGGCCGGGCATGAGGATCCGGCTGGTCTCCAACGGCCGAGCCTACGAGGTCGAGCGGGTGGGGGTGCAGACCCCCAAGATGGAAGCGGTTCCGGAACTTTCGGCGGGAGAGGTCGGGTTTGTAATCGCCAATATCAAGAAGGTCTCCGACACTCAGATCGGGGACACCCTCACCGAGGAGGCCAACCCCACCCGTGTTCCCTTCCCCGGTTTCCAGGAGATCAAGCCCATGGTCTTCTCCGGCCTTTACCCCATCGAGCCCAACCAGTATTCGGCCCTCAGGGATGCGCTTGAAAAACTGCGGCTGAACGACTCATCCTTCTTCTACGAGCCCGAGACCTCCACTGCCCTGGGTTTCGGGTTTCGCTGCGGATTTCTGGGACTCCTCCACATGGAGATCGTCCAGGAACGGCTGGAGCGGGAATTCGATCTCTCACTGATCACGACGGCGCCGGGGGTTCGTTACCGGGTCACGACCAGCGAAGGCGAGGTGGTGGAAGTGGACAACCCCACCCGGCTGCCGCCCCCTTCCCAGGTCGACAAGATCGAGGAACCGGTGGTCACTTCCATGATCATGACCCATCACCAGTACGTAGGGCCGCTGCTGAGGCTGCTGGAAGACAAGCGAGGCGTCCAGAAATCCCTGGACTATTTGACGCCAACCAGGGTCCTGATCACCTACGATCTCCCTCTCAACGAAATCGTGATGGATTTCTACGATCGACTCAAGTCCGCTTCCCGCGGCTACGCCTCCTGGGATTACCAACTCTCCGATCACTGGACATCTCCCCTGGTCAAGCTCGACATACTGGTAGGTGGGGAGACGGTGGACGCCCTGTCGGTCATCGTCCATCGAGACAAGGCTCACGGCCGCGGCCGCGCCCTGGTGGAAAAGATGAAGTCGCTGATTCCCCGACAGATGTTCGAGGTACCCATCCAGGCTGCCATCGGCAGCAAGGTGATTGCCCGGGAAACAGTGCGGGCCATGAAGAAGAACGTCACCGCCAAGTGCTACGGCGGGGACATCACCCGAAAGCGCAAGCTGCTGGAACGCCAGAAGGAAGGCAAACGCCGCATGAAGCGGGTGGGCAGGGTGGACATCCCGCAGGAGGCCTTCCTGGCAGTTCTGAAAACCGACTGAGACAGGACATCAGCGATTCGGGTCGGCGCCGGAAGACTTGCGGGGAGGGTGGATTGGGATTAGACTTGCACTCCGGTCCAACCGGCGTCGCAGGTGAACGCTCTGGAGGTTCGCATGAACAGACGGTTTCAACCAACACTCGCCACCGCATTGCTGCTGTTCACCGGTACCGGAACTCTGGCGGCTGAGGACGCCGGCTCCGCCTTTGCCGACAAGACGCTGGAAGCCGCCGTCAAGAAGGCGGTGTTCGCTACCGAGGCGCTCACCCGGGAGGATCTGGAACGCCTGTCCACGCTGAAAGTCCGTGGGGCCGAAATTCAGGATCTGAAAGGCCTGGAGAAATGCCTGAACCTGGCTGCCCTGGACCTGGCCAACAACCAGATCAGCGACCTCGGTCCCTTGAAGGACCTGAAAGGGATTCAAACCATTGACCTTTCGGGGAACCGGATTGAGGACATCCAACCGCTGGCGGGACTGATCAAGCTGCAATATCTGCAACTGGAAGGCAATCAAGTTTCGGATCTGACCCCGATCAAGGGCTTGACCGCCCTCAATTCCCTATACCTCTCCCACAATCGAATCAGTGACATCAGCGCCGTGACGGGCCTGCACAAGCTCTGGTCGCTTTACCTCGCGGGCAATCAGGTGTCGGACCTCAAGCCGCTCGGCCAGTTGCGCTTCCTCTCCTCGCTGGACCTGACCGATAACCGGATCACCGACCTGTCCCCACTGGTGCCGTTGACCGAGCTCCGCTACCTGATACTCAACAACAACCGGATCAGCGACCTCGGCAAGCTGGTGGCCATGAGCAAGAAGGATTTTGAGGGCGAGAAACGATTTGCTCCCTACCTGCGGCTCTATCTGGCCGGGAACCCATTGAGCACCGACACCGCCCGCGGCCAGACCAAGCAACTGGAAGGCTTCGGCGTTCGGGTCAATCTGAAGTGAGCAGGGAGCGAAGGGGATCTATACTTCCGTAGCAAGCACAGCCCAACCCGAACGGGTTGGCTAATTGGCTTTCCCATGAAGGAGGCGAATCATGTTAGGCCCCGTCGGAATCACGGAGATGGTCATCATCGTGGTCATTGCGCTGCTGGTGTTTGGCCCCAAGAAACTCCCGTCTCTGGGAAAATCCCTGGCAGAGGGTATCGTTTCCTTCAAGAAGGGAGTCAGCGGGAGTGACAGCCAGTCGGGTGCCGTGGAGAAGTCCAGGGAAGGAAGCGAAAAGTCCTGACTCGAGCCCGAATGCGCCTCCCCGATGTTTCCGCCGTGGCGCCTCGTCCATCCCCTCGGCCGTCCCCGCAGAGCCCCCTCAATTGACCAGATGCTGAACTACCGCCTCGGTGAATTCGGTGGTGGTGGCCCTTCCCCCAAGGTCTGAGGTCAAGGCCTCTCCCCCGCGGTAAACCGCCTCAACGGCAGAGAGCACCCGCTGCGCCTTTTCGAGCTCGCCCAAATGCCGGAACAGAAGCACCGCCGAGAGGATCATGGCCGTCGGATTGGCCAGGTTTTTGCCTGCAATCGAAGGAGCGCTTCCGTGAACCGGCTCGAAAACGGCGCAATCCTCACCCAGGTTGGCGCCGGGGACCAGGCCCAGCCCGCCCACCAGCCCGGCGCCCAGATCGCTCACAATGTCGCCATATAGGTTCTCCAGAAGGAGGACATCGAACTGTTGGGGATCCAGCACCAGCTGCATGCAGGTGTTGTCGACAATCGATTCCTCATACTCGATTTCGGGATAGAGCCCGGCCACCTCCCGGACACACTCCAGGAAGAGACCGTCGCTCAGTTTCATGATGTTTGCCTTGTGGACGGCGGTTACCCTCTTGCGCCGCTTACGGCGGGCGAAGTCGAAGGCGAATCTGGCGATGCGGGTTGAGGCGTCGGCCGTAATGATCTTCAGGCTTTCCACCACGCCGGGCACCACCACGTGCTCAAGACCGGAATAGAGGTCTTCCGTGTTCTCCCGGATGACCACCAGGTCCACATCCCCGAACCGCGTCTTGACTTCGGGCAGGTTTCGGATGGGACGAAAGTTGGCGTAGAGGCGCAACTGTTGTCGCAAAGTGACGTTGATGCTGGTGAATCCGCCGCCGATGGGCGTGGTCACCGGCCCCTTCAGGGCCACCCCGTTGCGGCGAATGGACTCCGGCAGGCTGTCGGGCAGATAGGCTCCGTGGCGCTCCAGGGCCACCGCCCCTGCATCGATGACTTCCCACTCCACGTCGACGCCGGCCGCCTCGACCACCTTGGTGGTGGCGGTAGTGACTTCCGGCCCGATGCCGTCTCCGGGAACCAGGGTGATTCTGTATTTCACGGCTGCCGTTTCGCCCCCTCTTCCTTCAACTTCTCCCAACTCTTGGGCCTCCACTCGAGTGCCCGCCGCTGGGCCTCCACGAGCTCGGACGGCTTCATCATCCCGGCCAACTGATCCCGGTCCCGTCCGAACGACTCCCAACGGGAAGCTGCCAGGCTCCACCACTTGTAGGCTTCTATCCTGTCCCTGGGCACCCCGATGCCGACACTGTAGATGAGGCCAAGGGCGTGCTGGGCGCTGGACTCACCCTGCTCGGCCGCGTACCGATACCACTTGACGGCTTCCTTCCGGTCACGGCGCACTCCCCTGCCCTCCGTGTACATCATGGCCAGGGCCAGTTGACCGGCAGGACTCCCCTGCTCGGCGGCCCGTCGCACCCATTTGCTGGCTTCCTTCAGGTCTCTCAGCACGCCGCGACCCAGGTCGTAAAGGGTGCCGAGCTTCATCTGGGCTGCGACGTCTCCTTTCTCGGCGGCGCGGCGAATCCATTTGGCAGCCTCTATCTCGTCCCGCGGCACGCCGTCACCCAGATCGTATCTGTTTGCGAGCTCCATCTGGGCGCTGATGTCTCCCTGCGCGGCCCGATACCGCAGAGACTCGATGGCGTCATCCTCGTCGGGCGTTCCCTCCGGCACTCCCAACCCGGCCATGCCCGGGAGCAGTAGTCCAAGGGTCAGCAGCATCCCTATCCTGATCAACATCGGTTTTCTCCTCATGGACATCCCTCCCATCCAGCTCGCTTTCGGCGCAAACCAGCCTCGAGAACCGAGATTTCTCCAATGCCGGCAAGTCCTTCCCTGGAGCGGTTACCTCGGCACCGGTCAACGCACCCGGCTACCCCGACGTTCCCGATGTGACGAAGGGAACGAAGCGAACCGGAATGACTTCCCGCTCCATTTTCCTCCCGTCCCGACTCTTTTGCACCACTACCAGCACTTGGCAGTCGAAGCCTCTGGCCAGTGGAAGCACGATCCGGCCCTCGGGTTTCAACTGATCCAACAGGGCCTGAGGCACATGATCGATAGCTGCCGAAGCCAGAATCGCGTCATAGGGCTGGTGTTCAGGCCAGCCCAGATAGCCGTCTCCGATTCCGACTTCCACGTTGTGAATGTTCAACTCCTTCAGGCGACTGCCGGCGCGGGACGCCAATGGGGCCACGTGCTCCAGGGCAAACACCTGCCGGGCAAGCCGGGCCAGGACGGCGGCCTGGTAACCCGATCCGGCTCCGACCTCCAGAACTACCGCCTCCCGGTCCACCTGAGCCAGATCGGTCATCAGCGCCACGATGTAGGGCTGAGAGATCGTCTGTTGGTTGCCAATGGGCAGGGGGCGGTCTTCATAAGCCTGTTCGCGGTGCGCACCCGGCACGAAACAGTGGCGAGGAACCTCCCGCATGACCTGGAGAACCCCTGGACTGGTGATTCCCCGCACCAGGATTTGTTCCTCCACCATGCGCTCCCGGAGGAGCCGGTAGGATGACTCGGTCAGAGCTTTTCGGCCACGGTTTAGGAAAGCCACGACACCCGGTGGTAAAATCCTGCTGCAGACATGAGGTCTCAGGAGGGTCGTCAGCGATTGTAGCACAGGGCCCGGTCGGGCCCGCCTGGGGAATGGAGAGGCGATGGGTGACTCGAGCAGCTTTGAAACTGCCGCGGCAGAAGCCGGGAAGGTCGCCTCCGATCGGAGCCGCGTGGGGCGGCTGGTGCGAGACGCCCTGACCAAGGCCTACCGAAACAGACGCTGGCTGCTCATGGTCTGGGTCGACCTTCTGGCTCTCTGCCGGCTGGTTGCGGCCTGGTCCAGTGGAGAGTACCGGCCTCTCCCCTGGAAATCGCTCGTCCTGGCGCTGGCGGGGATCCTTTATTTCCTGAACCCGATCGACATCTCTCCCGATGTGATTCCGGGCATAGGATTCCTGGATGACGCCGGCATCCTGGCTCTGATTGTCAATTCGATTCGCAACGATCTCAGGCGATACCTCAAGTGGGAGGCCGCCGGGAAGACCCCTTCCTGATCGGGTGGGCGACCTGACCCGGCAACCGGCGAGCCGCGGTCCGAGAATCATGGTGCCGGCCGGACCGGGACCCGTCCCACCCACGAACGGTTCCACGGGAACTTCATCATGAAGATCGTACCCCTGAACCTGGCCGATAGAGGGTATCGGATCTACATCGAAAACGGCCTGCTGTCCAAGGTCGGGAGCCTTCTCCATCCCTGGAGATCCGCAGCCAGGCTGGTAGTGGTTTCAAGCCGGCGAATCCTGGACTTGCATGGAGAGGCCCTGCAGCGGTCGTTAACCGAGGCGGGATTGCCTCACGAGGTCCTGGAGATTCCGGATGGGGAGCGCTTCAAGACCTTGTCCACGCTGGAATCGATCTACAAGAGGCTGGCCGGGCTGGGTGTCAACCGCCGCACCCCCGTGGTCGCGCTGGGGGGAGGCGTGGTTGGGGACGTGGCCGGATTCGCGGCCGCCAGCTACCTGCGCGGATTGCCCTACATTCAGGTTCCCACCACTCTGGTGGCCCAGATCGACAGCGCCATCGGAGGCAAGACCGGGGTCAATCTCAGCACGGGGAAAAACCTCGTGGGCGCCTTTTATCAGCCCCGGGCCGTCCTGGTCGACCCGGAACTGCTTCTCACGCTGCCCCGCCAGGAGCTGGACTCGGGACTCTTTGAAGCCATCAAGTACGGCGTGATTGCCGACCGCAAGCTCTACGACCGGGTGGTTCGGCAGCACCGGAGCTATCCTGGCCGGGACAGAGTCGGACTGGCCAGAATGATTGTCCGCTGCGTCGAAATCAAGGCCGCCGTCGTCTCCGGGGATGAACGGGAAAGCCAGGCCCGCATGGTGCTCAATTTCGGTCACACGCTCGGCCATGCCATCGAGGCGGCCACCCGCTACAGGCGGTTCACCCACGGGCAGGCCATCGGCCACGGAATGATCCTGGCCACCCGGATCGCGTTGCAACTGGACAAGATCGATCCGACCGAGGCTGAAACCATCCAATCGGACCTGAGACGGCTCTCCCCACTTCCCCCGTTGGGGAACCTCACCTGGAAATCGATCCACCACCACATGCGCTCCGACAAGAAATTTACCGACCACCGTCTTCGATTCGTGCTGCCCCGACGCATCGGCGAAGTGGAAATCGTGGAGGACACCCCACCCGACGTCGTGGAAGCGGTCGTCCGGGAATACCTGAGCCAGTCTCGCCGAGCCCGCATTTCTCACCAGGGGGCGTGATCATGGCGCAGGTATTTTCCCCTCAGCGCGTGCTCGCGAGCGAAGAGCGTAGCGGCTACTACGGTCGAGCGAGCATGTGCGCGCTGAGGGGAAAAGAACCAGCCAGGGCACGCTCAGCGCCGTCTGGTTTCGCAAGAACTCACAATCGATTCGATCAAGTGCTGAATACCAACGGCGCTCCAAGATGTATTCAGCGGCCTGGTGAGAGATGCGGGCTCCCTACATGTTGAGTCAACAAGCCAGTCAGATCCGCCAGATGTTCTCCTCGATCGCCCCCCGCTACGATCTGTTGAACCACTTGCTGTCTCTCAACGTGGACCGGAGCTGGCGCCGCCAGGCGGCCTCCCTGCTGACCCACCCGCTGGAGGACCGGCAGGCCCTCTGCCTGGACCTCTGCTGCGGCACCGGAGACCTGCTCGTGGAAATGGCCAAACAGGGATCGGCTCGAATCGTGGGTTCGGACTTCAGTCACCCCATGCTGAAGCTGGGCCGCGAGAAACTCGCCAAGCGGAGACTGCAGCAACGGGTCCAGCTCCTGGAAGCCGATGCTCTGAGGCTGCCCTTCCCGACCGACACCTTTGACGGACTGGCCGTGGCGTTCGGGCTCCGCAACCTGGAAAGCTGGAGTGAAGGGCTGGGAGAGATGTGGCGAGTGCTGAAACCCGAGGGCCGGATCGTGGTTCTGGAATTCTCACGGCCCACGCGTCCACTCTTCAACTGGCTCTTCCAGCTTTACTTCCTGTGGATTCTGCCCAGGATCGGCCAGGGCATCTCCGGGCACGGCACCGCTTATCGATATCTGCACGACTCGGTGCAGGACTTTCCCGACCAAGCCCGACTCTGCCGACTGATGAAGGAAGCGGGTTTCGCCAAGGTCTCCTTCCGCAATCTCAGTGGCGGGATTGCCGCTCTGCACTGGGGAATCAAACATGGGAAGTCGGCGGTGTGACCCGTGCCGGCGGGGTGTATAATGCACCCTTGCAAGATTCAACGACAGTCTACGGTGCCTGGGGAACTCCAAGAGCAACTCTTTAGTCCCTGGGGTTGTCGGTATGACTTCGGTCGCTTGCCTGAAACAACAAAAAAAGAGTGATCCACAAAGTTACACGAAGGACTACGAAGGGCCACCAAGGGGTTGGAGAAGGCTCACGAGGGATGCGCTAAAGGTCTAAACAGGGGTCAACGAAGGACGCAAGGCACAAAAAGGATTCGTCCGCGAAGGGGCAACAAGGACCGCGGCGAAGCCAGTAGGGGGCGCTTCCCATCGCATCGTGATTTGCATGAATTATTAACATCGATGCACAGGATGCACAGGATTTTTCTGGAGACGGCGGGCTTGCAGTCCTGGACATCCGCGAATCCGCACCGGATTATCGCCCGAGCCGGCTTCTGGTGCAGGAAGCTCTCGTCCTGCTAATCCTGTGCATCCTGTGCATCGATGTTCAATAGATAGAAAACCGGTTTAATGGGACGTGGCGCCTGCTCGCGATAGCCAATATGAATCCCTTGTTTCACTCTCGTATGATCCGTCCTGCAGGCGGGGGCCCGATAACCGACAGCAGCGCCCCACGCAACATTGAGGCAATGACTGTGCACAAGACACCCCGATCGATGCTGTTTCGGCTTGCTCTGATGGTGCTGTGTCTGACGGCGCCCCGGTTCGTCGTCGCTCAGGCGAGCCTGGAGGAAAAGCGGTTCTTTGAGGAGAGTGTGCGACCGCTGCTGGCCAGGCATTGTCTGGGCTGTCATAACAGCCAGACCAGAATGAGCGGGCTTTCTCTGGAGTCGCGCGAGTCGGCCCTGCTGGGTGGCGAGCGTGGGGCTGCCGTCGTCCCCGGGGAACCGGGCCGCAGCCTTCTGGTTCAGGCCCTCCGCCGAACGGGCGAGCTGAAGATGCCGCCGGCCGGACCGTTGCAGAGCCGCGAGGTGGCTGTGTTGACCCGTTGGATCCAGACCGGAGCTCCCTGGGGCGTGGAGGCCGGAGAGGACACCCAGCGCGCCGGGCCTTCCCATTGGGCCTTTCAACCGCCAAGACAGAACGAGCCTCCCCCGGTGAAGGACGAAGAATGGGTCCGCAGCCCCATCGACCGCTTCGTTCTGGCCCGGCTGGAAGCCAGTCGACTCACGCCTTCGCCCGCAGCCGACCGGCGGACGCTCATTCGCCGGGTCAGCCTCGATCTGATCGGCCTGCCGCCGACTCCCCGGGAAATTGCAGAGTTCCTGGCCGATACCGGGCCCGGCGCCTACGAGCGCTTGGTGAATCGTTTGCTGGATTCCCCCCATTTCGGAGAGCGTTGGGGACGCCACTGGCTCGACATCGCTCGCTATGCCGACTCCAACGGTTACTCCAGCGACGGCAACCGTCCCATGTGGAAATACCGCGATTGGGTGATCGACGCGCTCAACCAGGACATGCCCTTCGACCGCTTCGTGACGGAGCAGCTCGCCGGTGACCTTCTTCCCGATCCAACCCGGGATCAACTGGTCGCCACGGGTTTTCACCGCAACACCATGATCAACGAAGAGGGCGGCATCGACTTCGAGCAATACCGCGTGGAAGCCGTGGTGGATCGGGTCAGCACCACCGGCGAGGCATTCCTGGGACTGACGGTGGGGTGCGCCCGCTGCCACGACCACAAGTTCGACCCGATCTCGCAGAAGGACTTCTACCGGCTCTATGCCTTCTTCAACAACATCGACGAGCTGGGGGGTGAAGTCTCCGTCGAGCAAAAAAACCAGCGCAAGCTGGACCCGATGCTCGAGTTCGGGAAGCCCGAAGAGTTCGCACGACGGGAAGCGCTACGACAGCAGAGATCGATCCTGGAGAAGGAGTTGAAGGATTACCAGGTCAAGCTGGAAGAAACCCTGGACAACTGGGAAGAAGGACTTCCCCCGGAGGAGCGGGCCTCGATTGCGCCGCAAATCCGGGAATCCCTCGAGATTCTGCCGGAGCGGCGAAACATCTACCAAAGACGCGTGCTGGACCTCTTCTTTTTTGCGCAAGACCCTGCCTGGCAGGCCCGCCGGGAGGGGCTGCGAACCCTTCAAGAGGCTGAACCCACGCTCGATGCAGCCCTGATCATGCGGGAGTTGCCCGAGCCGCGTACCGCCTACATCCACCTCTCCGGTGACTTTACCCAGAGAGGAGAGACGGTTGACCCGGGCACTCCCGACGTTCTTCCCGGACTGACCGGCGGCCGGAAACTCAACCGCCTCGATCTGGCACGCTGGCTGGTGTCACCGGACAATCCGCTGACGGCCAGGGTGACGGTCAACCGCATGTGGCAACGCTATTTCGGTTTGGGGTTGGTCGAAACCGAGGCCGACTTCGGGTCGCAGGGAACGCCGCCCAGCCATCCGCGGCTGCTGGACTGGCTGGCCTCGGAGTTTGTACGCCGGGATTGGAACGTGAAGGCGATGCACCGACTGATCGTCACCTCGGCGACCTACCGGCAGTCATCGGAAGCGCGGCCCGAGTTGTCGGAAGTCGACCCGGGAAACCGGCTTCTGGCCCGGCAGAACCGCCTGCGCCTGGAGGCCGAGATAATCCGGGATGCCGCCCTGGCCACGTCCGGCCTGCTGGTTTCCACCCTTGGAGGCCCGAGTGTGTTCCCCCCTCAACCCGAAGGGTCGGGTCAGTTCACCCAGGTCAACCGCAAGTGGAAGACCGAAGAGGGACCCAACCGCTACCGCCGCGGCATGTACACCTTCTTTCGTCGCTCGGCTGCCTTTCCGGGCCTGACCACCTTCGACGCCCCCAACGCTCAGTCCACCGAGACGCGCCGCAACCGCTCCAACACACCACTGCAGGCACTGACTCTTCTCAACGATCAGACCCAGACGGAGTTTTCCCGAGCCTTTGCCCGGATTACGGTCGCACGGGGTGGCTCAACCCGGTCCCAACGCATCCGCTACGCTTTCGAGCGCTCATTGGCTCGACTCCCGAATGCGGAAGAAGAGGGACGGCTGCAATCCTTCCTGACCCACATGCGCGACGACTTCGGCATTCGCCCTACTGATGCCCACCAGGTCACCGGCGAAACCGCCGGGAGCGACCATGCTCCCTCGCTGGCCTCCTGGGTGGCTGCTTCCCGCGTCCTGCTCAACCTGGACGAGTTCATTACGAGGCCATGATGGAACCCGAAGACCTGGAAAATCGAGCTCTCCACGCCATCACCCGCCGTCATTTCTTCGAGCGATGCGGCGTGGGTCTCGGCAAGACGGCGTTGACTGCCCTTTTCGCGGGCGATTCACTGTTCGGATCGGCAATGAAGGGACCCGCCCTCGACAAACTGCACGTCGCACCCAAAGCCACGAACGTCATCTACCTGTTCATGGCCGGCGGACCGAGCCAGTTCGAGCTGTGGGAACCCAAACCCGAACTGCAGAAGTTGAACGGCCAACCCATTCCCCCCTCCTGGATGCAAGGCAAGCGCTTCGCCTTCATGGACAGTTTCGCCAAGGATCCGCCCAATCTGCTGGGCGTCAACCGCACCTTCAAGCGCTACGGCCAGTCGGGTGCATGGGTGTCGGAATGCCTCCCGCACACGGCCGGCGTCGTCGACGACCTCACCTTCATCCAATCGGTCCACACCGACAACTTCAACCACGCGCCGGCCAAGGTGATGATGAACACCGGCACTCCGATCTTCGGTCATCCCAGCATGGGTTCCTGGATCAGCTACGGCATCGGTAGCGAGTCCAAGGACCTGCCGGGATTCGTGGTGTTGCAGTCCGGTCGGCGAGGGCCACGCGGGGGCGCGCTGAACTGGTCCAGCGGCTTCCTGCCCACGGCGCATCAGGGAGTGCCCTTCCGCAGCGGGGGCGACCCGATCCTGAACATGTCGTCGCCCCGGGGATTCCGCCCGGCTCAACAACAGGCGACCATCGATGCCATTCTCGACCTGAACAACATGCGACTCAAGCAGGTGGGCGACCCGGAGATTTCCACCAGGATCTCGGCTTACGAGATGGCTCACCGCATGCAGGCCAGCGGTCCCGAACTGATTGACTTCTCCACCGAGCCCGAAGCCACGCTCAAAATGTATGGGGCCGAGCCCGGTGCCAAGTCGTTTGCCAACAACTGCATCCTGGCCCGCCGCCTCGTCGAGCGGGGCGTGCGTTTCGTCCAGCTCTACCACACGGACTGGGATCATCACGGAGGAGCCGGAGCCAACCTGGGCAACAGCCTCGACAAGGTGTGCCTGGAGGTCGACCGGCCCATCGCCGCGTTGATCCGCGACCTCAAGCAGAGAGGCTTGATGAACGAAACGTTGGTCGTCTGGGGCGGAGAGTTCGGCCGAACTCCGATGGGAGAAGTCCGCGACACCATCGGCCGCAACCATCACATCGATGCATTCACCATGTGGTTTGCGGGCGGCGGGATCAAACCCGGCCAGACGATCGGCAAGACCGACGAGATTGGCTTCTCACCGGTCGAGGACGTCGTTCACGTGCACGACGTTCAGGCCACCATCCTGCACCTGCTGGGGATCGACCACACCCGGCTGACCTTCAAGTTCCGCGGGCGGGATGCCCGATTGACCGACGTCGGCGGCAAGGTCATCACCAAGCTGCTGGCGTAGGAGTTTTTCCCTTTCGGGAAACCCTCGGCCTGAATCGTCATAAGTCTCTGCAAGTCTGATACTCTGGATCCCTAAACCGGTTCCAGACCTTCCCTGATTGGCCTCCCGGCACTACAGCCTTTCACAATAATCACCAGCAGCTCGGAGCTCAACTCGTCATCGCACCCAATGCCCGTTACCAACCCGACTCCGGTTTCCGAGTCCAAGGACAAGACTTCATCTGCCCTGCCAACCTGAAAATGGCTCCCAGAGGCCGCATGCCCCCCCAAAGACCGGCATCACCTACACGCAATTCTCCTGCCCCCTCTAATACCGCAAGCAGACCCTTCAGCGTTACCTCATCACTGTGAACCCCTATTTCTTACCAAGGGAGTTCTTGACTGGGTTGGCCTGCAAGACTGAGGGCATCGGATCCCTGAAAGAGCTGAATTCAAAGCGCACCGCGCTGTCCGAGCGTTACAAAAAACGGTTTCTTGCAGACCATCACCAAATTATCACCACAATCGTGTTCACGATCACGCTGAATTCACTTGCTTTGTCTATCCTGTCCTGCGATCCATCGAATACCCGTTTCCTCCTCGGCTGAGGAGTAGCAGGCCACCGCGCGAGGACTCCGATCGGGTGCCGTCGGAGCCGGACAGGGCTCGGGAGTTCCGACTGTTGACAAAGCATTCCCGGCAACACGGACACGGCTCCATGTCTCGGTCTTCCGATATCAACGGCCGAGCAAGCACACAAGCCGCGACCCGCCCTGGAGTGGCTGGGGCATTGTCCCGGGTTCGATCGAACCCAGGGTGGCGGCCGGGGCCCCAGTGGGGGCGTGTTCGAGGCTGTGTCCTAACTCTGGCGAGCAATTCGGGCTAAACGACATGCCTGGGAAACCGACACGACCTCACAGAGCGTCGCTGGTCCTTTGCTGGGTTGCGTGGCTCTTTTTCATGATGGTGGACACCGTAGCCGCGCGGGGGATTTGCGACCGCACGCCGCAGGTTCGGGACAGGTTGGTGCAGTTGGCAGGAGTGTCAAGATGCGAGGGCGTAACTCTGGGGCACCTGGCCCGAGTGACAACTTTGGATCTCTCGCATTCCGATATCGTCTGGCTTCACCAAGGGGACTTTGAAGGGTTGAGCCGCCTCAGGACGCTGAACCTGAGTCACAACCTCCTCAGGACATTGCCCGAGGAGATCTTCCACGGGCTGAACTCACTGGCAGAGCTGTTCATCCATCAAAACAAACTGAACACGTTACCCGCAGGCGTCCTCAACGGACTGAGTTCCCTGCAAGCGCTGTGGTTGCAGGACAACTCCATGAATAGAT
Organism: Acidobacteriota bacterium; assembly: GCA_028875575.1. Classification (NCBI taxonomy): domain Bacteria; kingdom Pseudomonadati; phylum Acidobacteriota; species Acidobacteriota bacterium. Next base: position 21,764 of record JAPPDF010000072.1, on the reverse strand, counting down.
TTCCGAGAGGGTTGCCCCTGGGAGTCTACGACGAGGTGCTGGATACGTTGGAAGACCTGCGGGTCGATCCCTTCCTCATGGCCAGCCTTGCCTTCCAGTCGAAAGGGCAAAGCACCGTTGCCGGTTACACTGTGCGAGTTAGAGTTAGAGAGAATTCGGGCCGTGGCCTGCCAGTGGCCGTTCGTGTACCGTACAGTTTGGAGTGGACCGCCTCCGCGGATGATGATGCCGGTCTGCAGCCCCTCCCTGCCGGAGAATTGCTGTTCGCGCCGGGCCGGCTCCCCGAGGACATCGTCTTTAGCCTATCGCAAGACGCGAACAGCCTGGGCAAGACGATCGAGGTGAGGCTGGGGGAACTCTCCCGAATCCGACTGAGTCGTTCCGACGGCACGGGCCCCGACGCTCCCTACCTGATGGCAGATTCCCTGCTGATCCGCCCTGATGAGGGCGCCGTCCACACCGTCACCATTGTCAACGCCCTTCCGGCAGACGTCTGCGAGCGCACGCGGCTGGTGCGGGACGCGCTGGTCGCAGCGATCCCGGAGGTATCCGACTGCGCTGACGTCACCACGGCGCACCTTACCGGCGTCGAAAGGCTGAGGTTTTGGGGGGCCGGCATCACCCATCTTCGAGCGAACGATTTCAGCGGACTGAATTCGCTGGTGTTTCTGTCGTTGAATAGCAACTCCCTTCGCAGCTTGCCCGAGGGGATCTTTAGAGACCTGAGTTCCCTGAGAGACCTGTGGCTATGGGATAACCCCCTGCAAACTTTGTCCAAAAATGTCTTTCAGGGCCTGAATTCTCTGCAAAGTCTGCATTTGGCTGACATCCAACTGCACTCTTTACCGGAGGAGATCTTTCGCGGACTGAACAACCTGGATAAGCTCTGGCTACAGAGGAACTCCCTGAGCAGCTTGCCCCATGGAGTTTTCGATGAATTGAATTCCCTGCGAAGCCTCTTGCTAAATGACAATGATTTCACTGTATTACCCGAGGGGATCTTTAGCGGATTGGGCAAGCTGGAAATACTGTGGCTGCAGGGCAACGCCCTGTCTTCACTACCCGAAAATGTCTTCCAGGGATTGAGCTCACTGAGAGAACTGATTCTGTACAGTAACTCCCTGACTTCGTTGCCCGAGGGGATCTTTAGCGGGCTTAACAATCTGGATATGTTGCGGTTACAGCGTAACAGCCTGAATGTCTTGCCCGAGGGAATCTTTAGCGGGCTGGCTAACCTGGAAGAGCTGATGCTATTTCGAAACTCCCTCAGCGTCTTGCCCAAGGGGATATTTCGCGGACTGGGTTCGCTGCACTTACTGTGGTTGCATTCCAACTCCCTCGGCACCTTGCCCGAGGGAGTGTTTCACGGGCTGAAAGCCCTGCGCTGGCTGAACCTATCGTCCAACTCCCTGAGCTCCTTGCCCGAGGGAGTCTTTAACGGACTGAGCGGATTGGCGGATCTGGAGCTGAGTTTCAACCCTCTGAGCGAATTGCCCCTGGGGATATTCGACGATGTGCTCGATACACTCGGCCACGAAATGCTTATCGACCTGCTTCTCCGTCGAGGTGAATTGCGGGTCGACTCACACCTGAAAGCGGGGATTTCTTTCCCTACGGCCTTTCAGCGGGTGGCTGAAGGCGCCCCCATAAGAGTTCCGGTCGAGTTGAGCCGGGCCTTGCCGGTGGCGGTACGGGTGCCCTATAGGGTGGGCGTCAGTGGGTCCACGGGCGAGTTGACGGGTCCCTCGCCCTCGCCGGACAGCGGGCTGGTGTTTCCGGCCGGGGAAACCGAACGAAAAATCACCCTTAGCCTGCCAAAGGATTCGGTTGTTCAGGGGAAACGGACCCTCCTGCTGACCTTGGGAAAGCTCGAGGAAATCGGTCTACACCGGTCCGACGGAGCCGGTCCCGACGCTCCCTACCTGGAGACCGAAAGCCTGCTTCTTGGTTCCGGTCAGGGGTCCATCCACACCCTCACCGTTTCCGACTTCGAGACCGACGACGAGGATCCCTTCTGCCTCTCCCTGTGGGATGGCGCGCGCTGCTCGACGGTGGCCACCCTCCCGCATGTCTTCATGGGCCCCCTGGATGAAAGCATGGCCCGAACCGAGCTTGTCGTCACCCACAGAGATCCCCAGGCAACTGACTGTGAAGTGGTCGTGCTTTTTCACCAGGGAACCACCCCGGCTCCGGCAGTATCCTTCGACGGACTGTTCCCGGACCGGAACCTGCACCACGTCACCATTCCGAGAGGAGGCGCCGAGATTCTGACCCTGACGGCACCCGATGCGCAGGAAGCGACAGTGGGGGCCGTCTCCGTTTTCGCTCGGTCCCCCTGTTCTGCCGGCTCCCTCCAGGTTCAGGGACGGGCCCTGCTTGAAAACCAGGTCGATGGGGAGGTCGACGAACTCCATACCCTGGGCGGCCAGTTCTCCGGAGATCTTTTGGCAGACGGGGACTGTCGCAGGTGGACGGGCCAGTACGGCAACGGAGACGATGTGGTTCTTGCCGTGGTGCCCGCCCAACCGGGCCAAGCTGCGCCGTCCGGAACCCAGCTGCACTTTCGTGCCTTCGATCTGAAGAGGAACCTGGTCGGTGCTCCGGACAGCCTGGAGGTCTCCGGGAGACATCAAGCATTCTCGTTCGGGGAGTTCGACCGGCCGACCATCATCGAGATGTGCCTGGATGTTCCTGGCACCAGCCCCTTTCAACTGGCTGTTTCCGTTCTTGGAATAAGGACCACGGGCACCAAGTTGCAGTTCTTCACCGGGAGCCTTCCCGGAAACTCCGAGTCGGAGGACACCGGATCAGGCCCATGATGGTTCGAATCATTTCCGAAGAGAGACTGACGCATGCGCGGTAACGCCCACTTACGAATAGGAGCCTGGGGTGTCGCGGTCGTGCTGACTCTGGTCTGCTCCGGATCTTATCGTTCCCAAAACGGCTCGCCCAATCTCAAGCCCTTCAAGCCCAGGGACTGGTCGGATGTCATCGTGGTCTCCAACCGGCAGGGCGACAACCTCAACAGCAGAAGGCTGGTGCCTTCCGACAATATTTTCGTGGATTTCGCGGTGATCAACAGCGGCAGTTCTGCGGTGACCCGACCCTTCCGTATCGATCTCTTTGTGGACGGCCAACTGTGGAAAAGCTTCGATGCTCCCGCACCCCTGGCCCCTCAAGTTTTTCGTTTTCGCGAGGACTATCCCATCGGAAGACTGGGCGTCGGCACGCACGCACTCCGCATCGTCGCCGATGCCGGCAACCAGATTGCAGAGAGCGACGAAGGCGACAACGAATACACCAGGACCATCATCGTGGCCGGCGATTGCTTTCCTCTGACCATGAGGGTTACACCCCGGGGAGCCGGGACCCTGACTCCAAGCCGGGAGCCCAATTGCGCCGAGGCCACGGTCAGTGTCAGCAGCTTGTCCCTCATCGAGGATAGTCTCGACAACGGTCTCGACATCGCCGGGGAACCCATCGTCAAGGCGCAGAGGGCCAAGGCCTTTTCCGCCCTGAGAGCCAAAGTCCGGTCAGAAGACCATGTGAGAGTGATCGCAGGGGTGAGGACCGAAGGCGGATCTCCCGTCTCGGCTGCCGGCAACTTGGGAGAAGCAAAGTCCCGCTCTCCCCTGATTGCTCGAGCCCAACAGTCGTTGTTGAATCGAATGGACAATCTTGAAGTCTCTTCTATTCGACGGTTCAAGTTCATTCCCTACGTGGCGATGGAAGTGGATGAAGCCGCGCTGGAGTCTCTGGCCGCAGACCCGGAGGTGGTCAGCATCGAGGAGGACCTGGCCTTCAAGCCGTTGCTGGCGGAAAGCACCCCCCTGATCGGGGCTCCCCATGCCTGGGATCAGGGATACGCCGGCTCGGGCCAGACGATCGCCATCCTGGACACGGGTGTAGACAAGGATCACCCCTTTCTGGCGGGCAAGGTGGTGTCGGAGGCCTGCTATTCGGGATCTGGCGGGGGAAGAATTTCGCTTTGTCCCGAGGGCGTGGACGAATCGATTCTGCCGGGGTCGGGAGCGCCCTGTCCCTCGTCCTTGAGCGGCTGCTATCACGGGACGCGTGTGGCCGGAGTCGCCGCCGGCCGGGGGACGGAGTTCTCGGGCGTGGCCCGGGATGCCCGGATCATCGCTATCCAGGTATTTTCCCAGAGTGGGGAAGGCATCATTTCATACAACAGCCACTCGCTCGCCGGACTGGAGCGGGTGCTCGAGCTCAGCGCCGACTTCAACATCGCAGCCGTCAACATGAGCTTTGGCGGAGGCCAGTTCTCAGGGGACTGCGACTCCGATTTTCCGGCCACCAAAGCTGCCATGGACAATCTGCGGGCAGTCGGAATTGCACCCGTCGCCGCCTCTGGGAACAACCATTACGACTCGGCTATCAACTCCCCCGCCTGCATCTCCAGCGCCATCAGCGTAGGATCGACCGGTGACGGCAGCGGCGAAACCACTGCGGATGCAGTCTCGGAATTCTCGAACAGCTCCCCCGTGCTGGACCTGCTGGCTCCGGGTGCATTGATCACGACTTCCACGCTCGATAACGAATTCATCTCTTTAAAGGGCACTTCTCTTTCGGCCCCCCACGTCGCCGGCGCCTGGGGCGTATTGAAGTCCAAGGCCCCCAACGCCACGGTGCCGCAACTGCTTTCCATGCTGTTGCGGACCGGCATTCCCATCACCGACCCTCGAAACGGCCTGGTCACGCCACGCATCCAGGTCGATGCCGCCCTTGACGCCGTGATCCCCGAGCACTCCTATTCCTCGGGCACTCTGCTAACCCTGACAGCCAGTCCAAATCCCGGTTTCCGCTTCAAGAGCTGGCAGGAATGCGAGTCCGCCTCCGGGAACCGTTGCCTGGTCGAGATGGACTCGATCAAGCGGGTGGTTGCCGTCTTCGAACCGTCAGCTTCCAATCTCCCCGACCTGATCACGACGTTGCTGACGGGACCCTCGACGGCGACGATCGCCAGCACGGCTTCAATTTCAGCCGTCATTCGCAATCAGGGTCCAGCCAACGCGGGCCCGTTCCGGCTGGGGCTCTTTCTGTCTGCCGACACCTCCATCACCACCGACGACACCTGGTTCGCCGCCTGCTCCTACGAGGCGGGCCTACTGGCCGGAGAGTCCGAGAGCTGCAGCCGTTCGTTTCCCATCCCACCCCGGGTGAGTCCCGGCCGCTACTACCTGGGAGCCATCGTGGACGACCTGGATCGGGTGGCCGAGAACAGCGAGACCAACAACGCCCGGGTGGCCGATTCAGGCCCGACGGAAGTCCTGGCACCCCGGAACAGCATGCGTTCATTCGTGCCGGTGATTCTGAGCACCAAGGGGCGCCGGGGCTCCTTCTTTACCTCGGAACTAGTCCTGACCAACCGGGGGGCTCGGGAGGCAAGCGTCTACTATACCTACACGGCCCATATCGGAAGGGGAAGCGGCGCGGCCTCGGACCTGCTGGCTCCCGGGGAGCAGCGGATCGAGTCCGATGCCCTGGGCTACCTGCGAGGGTTGGGCATCCCCATCCGCGCTTCGGGCAATCGGATCGGGACCCTGGCCATCCAGGCCCTGGCCACAGAGCATTTGGGTGCCCTGGTCCGAACCACCACGCTTGTACCCGAGGGTCGGGCGGGCCTGTCCTATCCCGGGATCGGCAGCGGTGACGGATTCGAAGAGCCGGTCTATCTGTGCGGCTTGCGCCAGAACACCCGGGACCGCTCCAACGTGGCTTTTCAGCACATGGGAAGCTCGGAGGAGGGACCGATCACCTTGAGGACCACGGTGTTTTCCGGGGATGCAGCCGATTCCAATCCCCCGGACCTGAACGACGTGACGCTGCAGCCGGGAGGATTCCACCAGTATTCGGGACTGCTGGGGACCGTGTCCAACGGCTACGTCAAGGTGGAGCGGGTCGACGGGAAAGCACCCTTCTACGCCTACGGGGTCATCAACGACCAGGCCAACTCGGACGGCTCGTTCGTCTTTCCGGTCACGCCAGGCTCGTTGGCGGGCAGCCTGCGCCACACCCTGCCGGTGATCGTGGAAACACGAGAGTTCTCCAGCGAGTTGACGGTGACCAACTTCTCGGACGAGCCCAAGAACATCCGATTCAGCTTCGTGGCCGACGGGATCCGAACTCCTGATCGCACAACCCACTTCAGCCTGACGATTGGAGCCGGCCGGCAGCGAATCATTCCCGACCTCATCCACACTGTTATGAGGAGGGAGGGTGTCGAGGGCCTGGGTGCGTCCAGGGGCGGACTGGCCGGTGCTCTGTTCGCCATAGCAGATGGCGGCGACATGAGTGGAATCGTCATCGGGGCCCGCACGAGCTCTTCAGACGGTCGCGGCGGCCAGTACGGCCTCTTCTACAACGCGGTGCCCGACCGGGCGGCCTTTACCGTCAGCGCCTGGATCGATGCCCTACAGCAGAACCAGGAAAACCGCAGTAACCTGGCGCTGGTCAATATCGGGGAAGTCGACGACTCGGACAGCATCTTCAGCCTCGACATCTACGATGGAGACTCAGGCGGGTTGGTCAGGACGATTGCCCGGACGGTCCCGGCCCTGGGTTGGCATCAAATAAACGCCATTCTGGCCGACAATGCCCCGGGAACGCGGCAGGGCTATGTCCGGATCAGAAAGGTGTCCGGCAACAACTCCTTTCTGGCCTACGGGGTGGTCAACGACGGAGGGGCGCCGGGGCAGCGGAGTGGGGACGGAGCCTATATCCCGGCTCACGGCAGGCGACTGCCCACCCATGTCAGCAGACGGTTTCCGACGAGGCAAATTCCGCCCGCTTCCCTTCGCGGACTGAACACAATTGCCGACAGGGAGGTGACGACGAAGCGGGGGTTGGGGCCGCGGTAGAGGACCTCGGCTTTGGCCACGACACGGCGCTCGCGGGACCAGCTCTTGAGAGTGGAGTAGGAGAGGTCGGCAAAGATCCGGACCGGCTGTTGCAGAAATTCGGCCAATCCTCATTGCCAGACTTGCTGGGCTCGATGCCACCCGTAGCGTCGCAGGCGTCCGACTCCCGGCATTGAGCAGGATATGGCAGCGGCGTCGCCGGAGGCGTTCTGCAGGTAGATGGTTCCCAACTTGTTGCAATAACCCTCCGGGTTGAAGGTAAACCGGTCCCCGCCGAAGGTGATGGGATCCGCCAGCGGACGGGGAGTAGCAGCAGCGGGCGGGCCACTCAACCCGGTGCTGCTGAAGTCTATCCGGCCCGGTAGCGAATAGGCCCCGACCAGTGGTTCCGACGCCCCCCACAGGCCATTGCCGTCCAGGTCCTCGAACAGGCGGTAGGACCGCTGCTCCCGCTGGAACCGCACCACCACTTCCCGGTTCCTGGCAATGGCCCGGTAACGTCCCCGGTCCAGATTGGAAAGCATCGTCTGAACCGCCGAATTCAACCGGTAGACTTCCCAATAGCGACTGAAACCGGGAATCGCAAATCCCAAAAGGATGAAAATCAAGCCTGCCACCACCACAGTTTCCAAAATACTAAATCCCTTCTTATCAGTAGGATGAATCATTGTTTGGCCTGTAGCCGAGCAAATGCTTCCGGAGGTGTTGACAACCCCTGTGGTTGGCTTATCATGGGTCCGGCAACCAGCAACTTCCAAGACCTCCATGAACAGGATCCAGGGTTTTTCTCGCCTCAAAACGGGCCTGGCGCTATCGGTACCGCTCCGCCGCCGGAGGGTTAGCGGTTGGGTCTGCGCTGGCGGCTTCACCCTGCTGGAACTGCTGATTGCCTCGGCGGTCCTGACCATTGGCCTGCTGTCGACAGCCTCCCTGCTGCTACTGGCCCTGTCCAGCCATTTTAACTCCAAACTCGAGGCAGCGGCACTCAGGATGACCCAGTCCACGATGGAAGAGCTGAAGTCCTTGCCGTTGGATCGGGCCGAACTGGCCGATTCAACCGAGTCGCTGACCCCGGACTACGAGATCGACTTCTCGGCGCCCCCTTCTCCCTCCCATGCCAGGACCACCATGGTGACGCTTCAATCGTTCAGCTCGACCCGAATCGAATTGGAAACCCGCTGGCACGTTCGCACCATCGACGGTCGAAAAGTTGTTACGGGCGCCACCCGTCAGACCGGCGGCCACTCCCCCTTCCGCCCGGTCAACATGCGAATCGTAAGGCTTTACACCGCTCCCGCGTTGGGAATGTAGTCGGCAACCCATGACCCGGAAACCCGCCAAGGCTCGGGGATTTTCCCTGCTCGAGTTGGTCCTTGTCCTGGGACTGGTCAGCGCCATCCTGGCAGCGGCCCTCTCGACGCTCTTGGAGGGAGACAGGGTTGCCATTCTCGGACGACAGGAATCGGAGATGCGCCGACAACTCCGGGACATCCTGACCCTCATGGTCAAGGAGTTGCGTCGGGCCGGGCTTCCGCCTCCCAATACCTACGATGGACACTTTCTGCGGTCTTCCGGCAGGTTGAACCTCGTATCCAGGGGAATCCTGGCCGAGAGCCATGCCGGCAAGCTGGTGTTCACCGGAGACATCAACACCGACAATCGAGTGGACTACGTCGAGTACACGGTGTCGGGCGAAATTCCCCCGTTGACGCTGACTCGCAGGGCCGGACCCATCGGCGATGCCGGGAGCCTGCCCGGCGCTCCTGCCCAAACGCTCTCCCGGAGCATAGAAAGTTGCCGCTTCCTCTATTTCGACGCCTCCGGGGTCGCCACTTCGAGGGCGGCCGAGGCAGCAAGTGTGCGTATTGACCTCACCCTTCGCAGTCGGGCGCCCGACTTACGCTCCGGCCACCATCGGACCCTGAGTCAATCGGTTCGCGTAAGGCCGTACAACCCATGACCCCTTTGATTGACCCAATGGCGTTCCTCGCAGCCAAGTGTGCCGCCCGGGAGGGCGGCATGGCGCTGGTGGCCGTCCTGATGGCCCTTTCCATCCTGACTCTCGTGGGGCTGACCGCAACCTTCGTCACCACCACCGAAACCCTGATCAACCACAATCTTGGCTCGCGCCTCGTCAACCGCTATCTCGCCGAGTCGGCGGTCGAGGAAGCCCGCTCCAAGCTGCCGGCAATGCTGCCGGTGGCCGATCACGAGGCCGTCTATCTTCGCCGCGACACCACCATCGACCCCACCGCGGGGACCAGGGACACCAACCCCTTCTTTGACCCCGCCTACGGCACTCACGGAATCACGTCGGCCCGATTCATAGATTCCGACCTGTCCGGGGTGGAATTCGCCTGGGTCCGAGTCTCGCGAAAGACCGAAGAGCGCGCAGGCTATGAACTCGACGGCGATTCAACCAACAACGGGGAGGTCGTCGGCTACGGCTATGACAACCGCGCCCCGGCGTTAAAGGCTTTCCAATTCGTGGGGTCTCGGCCCGGTCACTACGGTTCGCCGGTCTACCTGTTGACGGGAATGGCTACCGACCGCTCCGGTTCCAGACAGATGGTTCGCGCCGAGCTGGCTCGGCCTCCCTTGCCTCCCCTTTCGGCCGCCGTTTACAGCAAGACCGCAGTGCGGCTGCCGGATGCCGTCACGATCATCGGAAACGACGGGAACGGCAGGAGCGACCTGGCCGGAATCGACACTCGGAGCGGAGTCTCCGGGGACACCGGAGCGGTCCGGGGAGCGCCCGCCATCGTCTCGTCCTCGTCCTCAAGCCACAATATCGCCGCCCTGACAGCCATGTTCGAACCTCCGCTGTCGATCCCCATTCAAAGGGTGGACCCGGCTGTCAGCCTTTCCTCGGGCATCTACTCGGGAACCAACCTGCGGCTCGGACGGCCCGGAACGGACCGCCGGGTGCCCACATTCGCGGACGGCGATCTGGTGGTCTCGGGGAATTCCGAAGGACAGGGCTTCCTGATCGTCAACGGAGACTTGACGGTGTCGGGTTCCTTCCGCTACGAGGGAGTCATCCTGGTCAACGGCCGGTTGAGGTTCAGGGGATATTCGGTGGGTTCGGGCGCCGGGATACGCATTCGGGGAGCCATCGTCTCCCATCCGGCGAAGGGGGCTGCTCCCTCGCTAATCGAAGGAGCAAGCACTCGAATCCGCTATTTCTCCGGGATCGTGGCAGCCCAATATCAGGCTCTCCGGCATGCCCGGCTCTCCTGCCGGCCACTCACGGGTCTCAAGTAAGGGCCGCCCCTGGCCTGCCGGACAGATCATTGGAGGAAGAAACTGCCGATGATTGTCGACGAGGAACCACGAATAGACCCAAGTACCGATGGATCTCCTTTGCGGCGACGACGTCAGGGGCCGCAGCCCTACCGATGCGGCAGAGCGGTCACGCTTAGTGGCCCTTCGTCGTCCTTCGTGTTCCTTCGTGGATCACTCTTTTTTGGTTTGTTTCCAATAAGGGCGGACCTTCACATCCTGCCGGCGATCCCGAGATACCAGGAGAGCAGTTGCTCTCCCCAAAGGGCCACGCCGACGGCTGCGATTCCGAGGAAGGATCCGAAGGGAAGCGGGTAGCGGTAGTCCTTACCGGTCATCCTGATATAAGCCAGACCGACCAGAACCCCAAGCACAGAGCCCAGCATGATGGTCAGCAAGCCGAGCTTAACCCCCAGGAAGGCCCCCACCATGCCCATCAGCTTCAGATCGCCGCCTCCCAATCCCTCCACTTTTTTCAGCTTGTAGTAGACGGCTCCAACCAGCCACAGGAATCCGCCGCAAGCGAACGCTCCTAACAGAGAACTCGCCAGCCAGCCCCAGCGAACACTGGAATCCGGGTGTCCCGCCAACTGTACGAGAGCGGTTCCGGTGTCGTCCTCGATCCCGACCAGCACGCTCAGGACGATCCCGAGCGCGATCCCGGACAGAGTGATGACGTCCGGCAGAAGGCGATGGTTCAGGTCTATGAAAACCAGCACGATCAATGCCGAAAAAAAGACCAGGAGCACCGCCGTTTTCCACTGGAGCCCGTAACTGACAAAGGTGCCCCAGTAGATGGCTGTGGTCAGCGCCTCGACCACCGGATACTGCCAGGAAATGGTTGCATTGCAGAACCGACATTTCCCGCGCAGCAGGAGGAAACTGATCAGAGGGATGTTGTCGTAAGGCTTCAGGGCTTGGCCGCAGTGCGTACAGGAAGACCTGGGAGAAACGACGGATTGCCGGCGGGGTATTCTGACAATACATACGTTCAGAAAGCTGCCGATCTTCAGGCCCAGGGAGATTAAAACCCATTCCATTAATGACATAGGAGGTTAAACCGGATTCAACTGTTGAGTATATCCGAGTAGATCCTGCGGGTCTCGTCCACCATCCGCTCCACCGAGAAAGTCGACCGGACCCTGGCGGCCGCCTGCTCCGCCTGCCGGCGGGCCAGTCCGGGATTGCGTCTGGCACGCAACACCGACTCAACCAGAGCCTCGGCGCTCCCCGGCAAGAACAGGAACCCGGTCTCTCCATCGATCACCGCTTCGGGAATCCCGCCCGCGCGGCTGGCGCAAACGGGAACCTGGCGGGACATGGCCTGAAGGAGAACCGACCCCAGACCCTCTGTCAGAGATGGATGCACCAACAGATCGAATCCCGGCAGGACTTCATCCAGGTCGGAGACGAATCCCGGCAGCACGGCACGGCCGTGGAGGCCCAGTTCCCGGATCAACAATTCCAGCTCCTCTCCAAGCGGTCCCTCTCCCACAACGGCAAGCCGGGAGTCGGGATGGGTCGTCAGGATCTCGGAAAACCCCCGGATCAGTAACGCATGACCCTTCTCCGGCGTAAAGTGACCGACGCATCCGATAAGAAACTCGCCGTCGGCCACGCCCAGGCGGCGTCGCGCGCTGGACCGTTGCTCCGGCAGCGGCTCCGCCTCGGTATCGACGCCATCGTAGATAACTTCTACCTGGCCCGGTTCCAAACCCTCCTCAATGAGCAGATCCCGAACATAGCGGGAAACGGCGATCACCCGGCTGGTCTGCCGGGCATATTTGAACTTCCACCAGGGGTTGCCGCGGATGCTGAAGGCGACTCTGCGGGCAGCCACGACACCGCCACCCCAACCGAGGGTCTTCAGCCAAACGGCCAGACCCAGTGTCCGTGAATCGTGAGCGTGAATGAGATCAGGCCGGAAACGTCCAACCAACCCGGCCATGCCCGCCAGCGAGATGAAGTCCCACTCTGAAGACAGGGAGAGCCCACGAACCGGCACCTCCTGTTCGGCGGCACGGGTTGCCAGAGGACTCCTCTTGCGTACGGCCAGAAACTGCTGAATCCCCCGTCTCTTCAGCCCTCCGATCAGAAAGTGCAATTGCTGCTGACCACCCCGCCAGGCGGATCCGGAATCCAGGTGAAGGATCCTCATGGTGAATGAACCGGTTCCCTCACTCGCCCCGAAGTCCGGGAGCTGCAATCCACGCCTGTCCGGTCCTGACAGCTTTCACGGAAGGCCGCCCCGGTTGCTCGCGGGGTCCTTTGCGGCCGCCTGGCCGGGTGGTGGGGACCGCTGCAGATCCCAGAGTTTGGAATACTTGAGGAAATTGTAGTAGGCGGCGAAGGCTGAAATCAAAAGGCCCTGCACTCCGTCCAAAAAGCCGGCCTTGAAGCAATAGCTGCTCAAAAAGGCCACAACCGGCGAACCCAGGATCTTGAGGGGACCGCTCCCGATTCCCCTGGCATGCATATCCCGAGCCGCCAGGCTGGTGTATTTCCCGACCCGATGGGCATGGTCCGATACCGAGTCGCAGGTGTAGTGGAGAAGATCGCCTTCCAGGCGGCCAACGGGCCCGTCGCAGGCAAGATGCTCATGGACGAAGTCGCCGACCCACTGCCCGTGCCGGCGCCGATACAAACGCGGCTTGCGGTCGGGATACCAGCCGCAATGGCGAATCCAGCGGCCAAGATAGAAGGCTCGCCGTGAAAACTCGTAGGCGTTGGCCGGCGTCGGATGGGCTTTCACGTCCAGCAACTGCTGCCTGAGAGTTGGGCTGAGACACTCATCGGCGTCCAGGCTGAGGATCCATTGGTGGGATGCCTGTTCGGCCGCGAAGTTCTTCTGGTCGGAGTAGTTGGTCCAGGTGCGCTTGTAGACGCGGGCGCCCCATCGAGCTGCAACCGCGCAGGTCTGGTCCTGGCTGCCGGCATCCACCACGATCAATTCGTCGGCTATGCCGCGAACCGATTCCAGGCAGCGGCCGAGGTGCTTCTCCTCGTTGAGCGTGATGACTGTGACCGAGATCCGCAAAGCAGTGGTTAGTGATCAGTGGTTAGTGGCTGGTTTCTGGTGGAGAGTGGGGGGTGGGGAGTGGAGAGTGGTATGACGAGGGTTTCGGGAACAGGCAAGTGCCTGATGACCCGTATGCAACCCACACACGACCACGCCGTGACCGACAATATGCTTTGCGTGTCGATTAAAAAAACTATCCGCTAATCACTAACCACTATCCACTGCCTTTTGTCCACTATCCACTGTCTTTTGACGCCCCCGTTCGAGCCACCTTTCCGGCAATCGCATCTCCAATCGAGATGTTCTGCAGTTCAAGCGTCTTGCCCATGGCCCTGTCCAAATCCCGCTTGGCCTTGGTGAAGCTCACCTGGGCGTTGACTTCGTTGGTCTGGGCTTCGGCCAGGCGAACCTGCTCCTCCAACACGAATCGGATTTGAGAAGTGCCGAGCTGGAATTTCTTCTGCTCTGCCTCGAGGTTACGCTCCGCCAACTCCCGAGCCTTTTGAGTAGCTTCGATTCGCGCACGGTTCATTTCCAGTTGGGTGTGGGCGTTTCGAACCTCCAGGGCAATCTGCTGCTCCAGGGCGCGAAGCCGCTTTTCCGATTGCCGCCGGGCCACGCTGGCTCGAGCATAGTCCGCACGCCGAGAGCGATTGCTCAGAGGAATCTCAACCGAGATCGAAGCCCCATAAGTGGGAAAATCGGAGCCCAGCAGCCGGTTGAAGGCATCTCCCAGGCCGGTGCTGCCGGCAACCACCGGCGTTCCGCCAAAGAACGGCAACCCGCCGAACCCGCCCCCTTCGAACACTCTGCTGACTCCTTCCAGAGCCGCCGTCCCGTAGCTGACATTGAAGCGAACATCGGGAAGGAGCTGGTTTCGAAAATACTTGAGGTCTATGCCCGAATTGTCAATCCGCTTGCGCTGCTGCTTGATCTCCGGCCGCTGTTCAATGGCATAACTCACCGCCTGCACCAGGTCGAAGTCCCTGTAATCATCCATGGTCGCCAGGGAATCCAGAGGCACAATCCTCACTGCCACCCTGCCTGGATCGCCCAGGGAGGAGATCAGCTTTTTCATCTGATCTTCCATTTGCGCCAGCGAATACTCGGCCCGGATCAACAACTCCCTGCGGTTGGCGATCTCGGCTTCCGACTGAACCACGTCGATGGGAGCCAGGGTCCCGATCTCGGCCATCCGCTTGTTATCTTCGTTGGTTTTGACGGCCAGGTCCAGGGACTTTCTCCTGACCTCCACGTCCTTGCCGGCAAAGACCAGATCCCAGTACAGATTCTGGACTTGATTGACCAGTTGCACGACTTGCTGCTCGAAGAGATGTTGACTGATGTCCTTGTTGTTGCGGGCGATTCTGATCAGGCGGGTGTTGGGGAGGAGACCGAAATTCCTGAGGAGCGGCTGGCTGATGGATGCGGTCAGCGAGGCCCGCCAGTAGGGATTGAGAAAGTTCCGCAGGTTGTTGTCGGAGACGCGGTTGCTGGTGTAGTCCACTCCGAAGAGCGTCCCGGTTTCGAAGAGCTTGCTCACTCCCACGTTGACGTTGTGGGACAGGCTGGTCTGGGTCTCGGTTCCGGTCAGAAAGGTGGTGGTCAGCGGCCGCGTATCCCTGTTCGCACCCAGGGTCATCGAAAGCGTGGGGTCGAAGAGCCGGTAGGCCATGTCGATCTCGTACTCGGACATGCGGGGATCGAATCGCTCGACCACCACGTCCAGATTGCTCTCCAGCACCATCTGAACGGCGTCGGCTTCGGTCAATCCCACCTGGTCGCGCTGCATCAGGCTGCTCAAGAAATCCGAGGATTCCCCTTGGCGTTCCGGAATGGGGGGGCGAACGATATTGTCCCTGAACCAGTCGGGAAGAGGAAACACCGCCTGGCCCCGCATCGCGGCTGGCGCTGACAGAATGCCCAACCCGAGCAACAAGGGCATCAGTCCCCTGGAAAAGGTGTGAATGAAGTGTTGAGTTCGACGCATTGACGGCTCCTTCTCTGAGTGGTCACCCATACGCATCAACGATATGCGGCACGGTAATGAAAAACGTGTTCCCTAGCGCGTTGGTTTCAACAATTCCAATCCCGGAAGCCCGTCCCGCACCCGGTCTGATGCCCCGTGGCCGGCTACCCCGCTGCCGCCTCAATTGATTTCGCAAATAGCCGATGCTACCATCCCTGCATTCAGAGTCGGCAATCCCGTCAATGCCCCCTTCAGACCAGATCCGGAAGATTTTCACCGATACCGGAGCCCTTATGGAGGGACACTTCCTGCTCAGCTCCGGTCTTCACAGCCCTCAATACCTCCAGTGTGCCAAGGTCCTGCAGTGGCCGAGGTACGCGGAGTGGTGCGCAACCCGATTGACTTCCCTGATGGGCTCGGAAAAGCCCGACTTGGTGGTTTCCCCGGCGATGGGAGCCATTCTCATCGGACACGAACTCGGCCGCAGCCTCGGTTGCCGGGCGGTCTTCGCCGAACGCGTGGGCGATGTCCTGAGACTTCGTCGAGGCTTCCGGATCCGTGAGGGCGAGAAAGCTCTCATCGCAGACGACGTCGTTACTACCGGAGGATCGACCCGAGAGACGATGGCGCTGGTGGAAGATCACGGCGCCACGCCGGTAGCGGTAGCCTCCATCATCGATCGAAGTGGTGGAAAGGCACTAACGGGTCTGGTCCACCACTGCCTTTGGAGCCTGAATATTCCAACCTTCCTGCCCGAGGAGTGTCCGCTTTGCAAATCCGGATCCAAACCCCGTAAACCGGGCAGCCGCGCCTGACCCGAGGGTCCGCTCACGTCGCTCGGTGCAAAGTGCAGGTCCAGATGCCAACCGGCCCCGCTTCCGATCCAGACCGCCCCGTCTCGCCGCAAGGCCCGGGGTCGCCCTCGCAAAACCTCCGGATGGAGCTCCAGTACGATGGAACAGGCTACCACGGATGGCAGATCCAGCCCCGACTCCGAACCATCCAGGGTGAGTTGACCCGCACGCTTGAGAGCATCGTGCAGGAGCCGGTCCATGTTTGCGGCTCGGGAAGAACCGACGCCGGAGCTCACGCGCTGGCCCAGGTTTGTCATTTCCATACGACCTCGCGCCTGGAACCGTCCAGCCTCTGGAAGGCCTTGAACTCCCGTCTGCCGGCAACCATCCGGGTTACCGGAATTGAGAAGGCGGCTGACGACTTCCATGCCCGACACCATGCCCGAACCAAACACTATCGCTATCGAATCCTGAACACCTCCTGGTGCCCACCCTTCGATTACCCCTATGTCCATCACTTCCATCGCAGGCTCGACTATGAGAAGTTGAATCGGGCCGCCGATTTGGTGGTGGGGAAACGGGACTTCAGCGCCTTTTGCGACGCCGACAGCCAGGCGAAATCCAAGATTCGGCAAGTCACCACCTCCCTTTTTGTGTTTGACACCCGGCGAAAACTCCTGGAATATAACGTTTGTGCCGACGGGTTTCTGCACCACATGGTCAGGAATCTGGTCGGCACCTTTTTGGAAGTGGGCAGGGGCAAGCTCCCGGTGGAAGCCATCCCTGCCATTCTGCAATCGAAAGACCGTTCCAGAGCTGGCCCGACCGCTCCAGCCAAAGGTCTCTTCCTGGTTTGGGTCGGCTACTAGCCCGCATTTCTCATCAGGCCGCTGGTAGCATGACGAAAGGAAATTTATCTTTCAGTACCTGGATTGGCTCAATGTAAAGGGCTTGTGGGTAACAGACGGCGCTGGGCATGCCCTGGCTTGTCTTTTTTGCTTCAGCGCGCACATGCTCCCTCGACCGTAGTGACCGCTACGCTCTTCGGTCGCGAGCACGCGCTGAAGGGAAAATTCCTGCGCCATGATCATGCCCCCTGGTGAGAAATGCGGGCTCGTGATCTGCCTCGGAACTAGGATTGCCATCTCCCACCGGGACGCTGGGCACACCCTGTAAAGACCGTTTGTTTTCAACAGTTTGTTGGTGCTATCTTGAAGGTTGGCACTTACACACGGTGCTGGGCGCGTCCCGACTTGTCTTCTCCCCTTCAATGCGCAAGTGCTTCCTCGGACGTAGTGCCCGGCGACGCCCTTCGGTCGCGAGCACGCCTTGAAGGGACAAATCCGGCTCCATGCCTCGACCCGCCTCGCGAGTTCGGCCCTGCACCGAGATACGCGGATTCGCCAGGCCGGGGCCCCATCACCGCCGGATCGAAACGAGGTGGCCAGGGCATCGCCCGGTTTCTCACCCAACCAACCCCCGCGGTGGGGGTCACTTTCAGGCTAACTTGACAGCCATCCATTCGGGATGAGGCTCATGTCAGGAAACAGTCGGGAAATTCAACGCAACTTCGCTCCCTACTGGGGGGAGGAGAAAGAAGACCGTCGACTTTTCGATCAACTGGACCTCGACAGCGTTCCCCAGCATGTGGCCATCATCATGGACGGAAACGGCCGCTGGGCCCAGCAGCGCCGCTTGCCCCGGGTGGCCGGGCACCGGGCCGGGATAGCGTCGGTGCGAGAGACGGTGGAAACCGCGGCTCGCCTCAAGCTGCGAATCCTGACCCTCTACGCTTTCTCCGTTGAGAACTGGAAGCGCCCGCGCAGCGAAGTCGCCACCTTGATGAGTTTGCTCAAGGAGTACCTGAACAGGGAAATTGCCAATTTAATGGCCAATGACATCCGCTTTGGGACCTTGGGGCGGACTCAGGAGTTGGACCCCTCCATTCAGCGGGAGCTTCAGTGGGCCAGAGAAAAGACCTCCCGAAACCGGGGTCTGCTCTTCAACGTAGCGCTCAACTACGGCGGGCGAGCCGAGCTGGTCGACGCCTTCAATGCCCTGTGGCAGCAGCGCAAGAACGGCAGTCAGGACGAGCCTGCCATCGACGAACAGTCCATCGCTCGATGCCTCTACACTGCAGGACAGCCGGATCCGGACCTGCTGATCCGGACCAGCGGCGAGTTGCGCATCAGCAACTTTCTGCTGTGGCAGATTGCCTATTCCGAAATCTGGGTGACCAAGACGTTGTGGCCCGATTTTCGACGGAAGGACTTCTTCAAGGCGGTGCTCTCCTATCAATCCCGGGAGCGGCGTTATGGAGGTTTGGCCAATCAATGAAACGCTGGCTGACAGGCGTTGTGCTCGTCCCCCCGCTGATCGGAGTGGTCGGTTACCTGCCGTCCTGGTGCTTCCTGGCGCTCATCGCAGGGGTGGCCGCCATTGCCCTGGAGGAGTTCTTTCGGCTGTCCAGAGACACCGGCATCCATGTCTTCCGAGCAGCCGCCCATACTTTTTCGCTTCTGCTGGTCGGTAGCTTCTATTGGTCTCCCCGCGACCATTCGGCCGTTTTGTGGCTGTTGATCCTGGCGGCAGTCACCTGCCTCGTCCTGACCCTCCGACGGGGGCACAAGCTGCAGGAAACACTGCCAAGCTGTGGGGTGACCCTGCTGGGCCTTGTCTATGTCTCCACCACCCTGGGATTTCTCTTGGCTATCCACAACCGCCCCCAGGGTGACGGGCCGTCGTGGGTCCTGTTTCTGCTGCTGACAGTCTGGCTGGGCGACACCGCCGCCTACTACATCGGAAGCCTGCTGGGGAAGCACCTCCTGGCCCCCAGAATCAGCCCCGGAAAAACCTGGGAGGGAGCCATTGGCGCCTTGTTGGGAAACAGCTTGGCGGCGTTGACGAGCCAGGTTCTGATTCCCCAGATCCCTCTCATTCCCCGCGTTCTCCTATGCTGCTCCCTGGGGGTCGCCGGCCAGGTGGGAGACCTGGCCGAGTCGGCCATGAAGCGGGGCGCTCGAACCAAGGAGTCGTCCGAACTATTGCCCGGACACGGCGGAATGCTGGATCGTATTGACGGGGTCTTGTTCGCAGCCCCGCTGCTGTATTTTTACCTGCGATTGATTGGACAGGCCTAGTGTCCTGTCTCAAAGTCATGAAAACCATATCCTTGCTGGGGTCAACCGGTTCGGTGGGCCGGAACTGCCTGAGGGTGGCGGAAGAGCTGCCCGGGGAGTTTCGGGTGATCGCCCTGGCCGCCGGCCGGAACACGACCGAGCTGGCCGATCAGGTCGGAAGGTTTCACCCCGAACTTGTGTCCGTATCCACCCCGGAAGCAGCAACGACACTGGCCCAAAAGCTCAAAAACCTGGATCCGTCCGCCCATCCGGAGATCGTGGTCGGGGAGGAGGGCCTGCTGCGAGTGGCTACCCACCCCGAGACCGACCTGGTGGTGAGCGCTATTGTGGGAGTCGCCGGGTTGGCTCCCACCTGCAGGGCCATTGAATGTGGAAAGCAGATCGCTTTGGCCAACAAGGAAGTGCTGGTGGTTGCCGGCGAACTGGTGACGGAGCTGGCTCAGCGCAACGGGGTGCAGCTCCTCCCCGTCGACAGCGAGCACAACGCGATCCACCAGTGTCTGCGCTGCGGCCAAGCCGACGAAGTCGCACGAGTCATCCTCACCGCATCCGGCGGCCCCTTTCTGGGTTACAGCAGCGAGCAGCTCAGCCGGGTCACGCCTGAGATGGCCCTGCGGCATCCGACCTGGAAAATGGGAGACCGAATCACGGTCGATTCCGCGACCCTGATGAACAAGGGAATGGAGGTCCTGGAAGCACGCTGGCTCTTCGACCTGGATGTCGACCAGATCTCGGTTTGGGTTCATCCTCAGTCTATCGTGCACTCCATGGTGGAGTTTGTGGACGGGTCCGTGATCGCTCAGCTCGGCATCACCGACATGGGTCAACCCATCCTGTACGCGCTCAATTACCCCCGGCGTCTGCCGGGGCGCAGGCCGAGACTGAATCTGAACCAGGCGGCCAAGTTGGAGTTCATGCACCCCGATTCGGGCAAATTCCCCAGTCTGGACCTGGCCTACCAGGCTGCTCGTGAATTGGGGGCGCTGCCCTGCACGCTTAACGCGGCGGATGAAGTGGCGGTAGAAGCCTTCCTGCAAAGGAAGATCGACTTCCCTGGAATTCCGCGGATCGTCGCCAGGATGATGGAGCAGGCGGACGGGGTGGGCAAATTCTCTTCGATCGCGGAAATTCTGGAGTATGATGAATCGGTGCGAAGGGAAACCCGGCGCTTGATTCAAAAGGACTTCAGTTAGCAAGTCCCGAGGGCTGCCCCGACAGGGGATCGACGGTTTTCCGGGCGATGTCTCAACAGCGTTCCAATTGGACAGCAGGCTGAAATGATCGATTTTCTATGGGGTGTTCTGGCTGTGCTGGTGGTGTTCGGGACCGTGGTGGTGGTTCACGAACTGGGCCACTTTGGCGCGGCCAAGTTTTTCAAGATTCGCGTCGAGGCCTTTTCGGTCGGTTTCGGTCCACGCCTGTTCGGCTTTCGGCGCGGGGAAACGGACTACAAGGTCTGTGCGATTCCCTTGGGAGGGTACGTCAAGATGGCGGGTGAAAACCCCGACGACGTAACCGGGGGAGTCGAAGAGTTTCTTTCGCATCCCAAGTGGCAGCGATTCATTGTGGCCGTAATGGGCCCGGTCATGAACGGTGTGCTGGCGGTGGTCCTGCTGACCGGGCTCTTCTACTACCGGTACGAGGTACCTGTCTGGCCTCGGGAATCGGTGGTGGTGGGCTTGATCAAGTCCGACTCTCCTGCCCTCCAGTCCGATCTCAGGCCGGGTGACCGCATCGTCGCTGCCGGCGCCAGGCAAGACCCCACCTGGGAAGAGTTTCTTCTGGAGGTCAGCATCAGTCCCGGAGTTCCCTTGCAAATGGAGGTCCAGCGAGGAGAACAAGCCTTCCCATTGACTCTGACTCCCGCGGCCCGCGGTCGCGACAGTGCCGGCTACCTGGGAATTGCCCCCTTCGAGTTGGCTTCGGTTCAGGTCCAGCAGGTGCTGGCAGGCAAACCAGCCGCCGAGGCCGGCATCTTGCCGGGAGACCAGGTGGTCAAGGTGGGCGGAGTGGTACTCAGCCAAGCCGGACTCGACCTGGTGGACGCAATGGGCCGGAACCAGGATCCGGTAATACCGATTACGGTCCTGCGCAACGGCCGGGAGCTGGAATTCCAGGTCACCCCCTACCTGGACGAAACCACCCAAAGACGAATGATCGGGGTCATGCTGAACCCCATGGCCAGAACCACCGTCCAGCAGCTCTCCCTGGTGGAGGCGCTGGACGCTTCAATCGAGCGGAATGTCCGCTTCGCCGGACTGCTGTTCGAGTTCCTTCATCGGCTGCTTCGGGGCACCGCTCCGGTGAGCATGGTCGGTGGTCCGATAGCGATTGCCAGACAGTCCAGCCTGGCCGCACAGTCCGGCATCACCGATTTGATCATGTTCATCGCCGTGATCAGCATCAACCTGGGAATCGTCAATCTGTTGCCCATCCCCATCCTGGACGGAGGGGTCATCGCCATCATTCTGGTAGAGTCTCTGGTTGGACGGGACCTCAGCTTGAGCGTTCGGGAGAGGGTGACACAGGTGGGCGTCGTCATGGTGATCCTGCTGGTCGTGGCGGTGACCTACAACGACATCATCAAATCGCTTCCCGCATCCCTGGGAAAGTATTTCCCCTAGCCCACATTTCTCACCAGGGGGCATGATCATGGCGCAGGAATTTTCCCTTCAGCGCGTG